>QKDJ01000140.1 GCA_003252145.1 Azovibrio restrictus | reverse complement strand
GGCTAGGTGTGCCTACGGAACGGGCCCTGTCCAGTATTCAGGAAGCCCGCAAGCATCGGGGTTGAGGGCGCTCAGGTCCGGGCGGGTTTCTGGCAGCGGCTGTCCTTGAAGGGGCCGCCCATTTTCTGCCAACCGGCTCCCAGGGAGATTTGAGCGCAGACCCGGCTGCCGTCGATCTTGCTCATCCACAGATAGTAGTGGGCAGGTGCAGCCTGAACCAGGGGGGCCATGAGGGCGCAGACGAATGAAAGTAAGGTCAGCTTTTTCATGGGGCAATCCGTTGAAGGGGATGAATTACCAGTCTACCGTTCAAAAGGAGGAGGGTGGGAGAGCTTTGTTTCCGAATGCAAAAGCGCCTAGCCATGCGCCTTTGACTTGGATTGCGATGTTGTTACACTGCTAAGCCTCTCGCCCGGGATCATGATAATGACAATGAGATTGCTTGCAGGCCTGTTCCTGCTGGGTAGCACCCTGGTGGCCACCCCGGCCTGGAGCCAGATTTACCGTTGTGTTGATACGGACGGTCGCGTGACCTATTCCAATGTGGGCAGCAGCAAGGGATGCAAGCGTATGGAGCTGGAACCGGCTTCCACCATTCCTGCGCCAGCCCGCACCACCAGTCGTACCCCCGGCGCAGCCGCACGTACCTCTCCGGCTGATTTCCCCAAGGTTAATGAAGAAACCCAGAAGTCCCGGGACAATGACCGGAAGACCATTCTCCAGCAGGAGCTGGCCCGGGAACAGGCTTCCCTGGAGCAGGCCAAGAAGGAGCTGGCTGAACAGGAGGCCATTCGTACGGGGGATGAGCGCAATTACCAGCGTGTCCTGGATCGCCTGCAGCCCTACAAGGACAAAGTGGCCCAGCATGAACGGAACATCCAGGCCATCAACAAGGAAATCGCCAATCTCAAATAAGGCCCGGTCTGTCGCAGGCCGGGCATGATTGCCACTACCGGCCATGCCTAAAACCTACAACCCTTTCAGCGGCCTGGAATACCTGGCCTCCGCCGTGGTGCTGATGGATGCCGAGCACAAGGTGCGTTACGCCAATAGTGCGGCGGAAAATCTTCTGGCGGTAACCGGCCGCTCCCTCATTGATCGTCCCCTGGATCAGGTGATGCACTACAGCGCCACCCTGCAATCCGCTCTGGATAACGCCGTTAGCAACAACTGGAGTTATACGGGCCAGAATGTGGAAATCCGGCGGGCCAACGATGATGTGCTGCACCTCAACTGCACCGTGACGCCGGTCCATAGCGAAGATGCACCGGATGTGTGCATGCTCATGGAGCTGCAACCTATCGATCAGCAGTTGAAGGCCAGCCGGGAAGAGCGTCTGATTGAGCAGCAACAGGCCAGCCGGGAACTGATCCGCAATCTGGCCCACGAAATCAAGAACCCCCTGGGAGGAATCCGCGGGGCGGCCCAGTTACTGGAACATGAGCTTAACAATCCTTCCCTGAAGGAATACACCCAGGTGGTCATCAAGGAAGCCGACCGTCTGCAGGACCTGATGCAGCGTCTCCTGTCGCCCCATCGGGCGGCCATGCAACTGCATCATGTCAGTATTCACGAGGTTCTGGAGCGGGTGCGCAGCCTGCTGTTGCTGGAATATCCGGACGGCCTGACTATCCGCCGGGACTACGACACCAGCCTGCCCGATCTGGTGGGGGATCGGGAACAGTTGATCCAGGTTTTCCTCAATATCGCCCGTAACGCCGCCCAGGCCATGGAAGGCAAGGGCGACATTACCTTCCAGACCCGTTCGGCCCGGCAGGTAACCCTGGTCAAACGGCGTTTCAGACTGGCCATCGACATTGCCATCATTGATGATGGTCCCGGGATTCCGGACGATATCCGGGAACGCATGTTCTATCCCCTGGTGTCTGGCCGTCCCGATGGCACCGGTTTGGGGCTTACCCTGGCCCAGAGTTTTGTCCAGCAACATCAGGGAAGTGTCGAGTGCGAGAGCCGTCCCGGCCGTACCTGCTTCCTGATTCGCTTGCCCGTTGAGCGGGCTTGAACCTTGCTTTAGAGTCCGCCCATGAAACCAATCTGGATTATTGACGACGACCGCTCCATTCGCTGGGTGCTGGAAAAAACCCTGGGTCGGGAGGGTATTCCCTTCCTGAGTTTTGCCTCTGCCAGTGAGGCTCTTGACGCCCTGGAAAGCGGAGAGCCACCCCAAGCGCTGATCTCCGATATCCGCATGCCGGGCGCTTCAGGCCTGGATTTGCTCAAGCAGGTGAAGGAGCGTTACCCCCAGGTTCCGGTCATCATCATGACCGCCTATTCAGACCTGGAAAGTGCCGTGGCTGCCTTCCAGGGCGGTGCCTTCGAATACCTGCCCAAGCCCTTCGATGTGGATCAGGCCGTTGAACTGATTCGGCGCGCCATTGATGAAAGCATGCACCAGAGTGGTGCAACTGAAGAAGTGGGCCTGACCCCGGAGATTCTTGGCCAGGCCCCCGCCATGCAGGAGGTGTTCCGGGCCATCGGTCGCCTGTCCCAGTCCCACGCCACGGTGTTGATCACCGGTGAGTCCGGTTCCGGCAAAGAGCTGGTGGCACGGGCCCTGCACCGGCATAGTCCCCGCAAGGAAGCGCCTTTTGTGGCCATCAATACGGCGGCCATTCCCAAGGATCTGCTGGAGTCCGAATTGTTCGGGCACGAACGTGGTGCATTTACCGGTGCCCAGACCCAGCGGCGGGGGCGTTTCGAGCAGGCGGACGGGGGTACCCTGTTCCTGGATGAAATCGGCGACATGCCCGCCGAACTGCAGACCCGCCTCCTGCGGGTGCTGTCCGACGGACATTTCTACCGGGTGGGTGGTCATGCTCCCATCAAGGCCAATGTGCGGGTCATCGCCGCTACTCACCAGAATCTGGAAGGGCGGGTGAAGGAAGGCCTGTTCCGGGAAGACTTGTTTCACCGCCTTAACGTGATCCGTATCCGTCTGCCTTCCCTGCGTGAGCGGCGGGAGGATATCCCCCTCCTGGCCAAGCATTTCCTGCAAAAGAGCGCCCAGGAGCTGGGTGTGGAGCCCAAGCGCCTTTCCGAGACCGCCCTCAAGTATTTGAGCGGCCTCGAATTCAGCGGCAACGTCCGGCAGCTGGAAAACCTGTGTCACTGGATCACCGTCATGGCGCCAGGACAGCAGGTGGAAGTGGCTGACCTGCCTTCCGAATTGCGGGAGGCTCCGGTGCAGATCAGTGCCGCCAATTGGGAGGCCGCCCTCGCTCAGGAAGTGGATCGCCTGCTGGCGGCAGAGACCCCGGATCTGCACGAAAAGCTGGTTCAGTCTTTCGAGCGGACCTTGATCAATCGTGCCCTGGCCCATACGGGAGGACGGCGGATCGAAGCGGCGCAAGCCCTTTCCATCGGCCGCAACACCATCACCCGGAAGATTCAGGAACTGGGTCTGGACGGGGGGAGCTGACCCCCGGCAACTGGTCCGGCCCAGACCTTCCCGGTCATAATGGCGACTTTCCCAAGTCGCCATTTTTTATGCCCCTCATCAGCTTGCCCCTGCTTTGCCAACATCTCGGCCCCCTGGCGGGACGTTTTGATGTGGATGCGGTGGATAGCTGCGACTCCACCAATGCCGTGTTGCTGACCCGGGCCGGAAACGGCGCTCCGTCGGGGACGGTGCTGGTGGCGGATGAACAGACCGCTGGCCGGGGCAGGCGAGGGCGGCCCTGGTTATCCTCTCCCGAAAACAGCCTCACCTTTTCCCTGCTCTGGCGCTGGCAAGGGCCCATGGAGCACCTGTCCGGATTGAGTCTGGCCGTGGGCTTGGCCCTGGTGCAGGCCCTGGAGCACCAGGGGGCGCGGCAGGTGGGCCTGAAGTGGCCCAATGATTTATTGACGCCGGCTGGCAAGCTGGGCGGAATCCTGGTGGAGCTGGCGGGAGACCGGCGAGGCATGCAAGTGGTGATCGGTATCGGCCTGAATCTGCGGGCACCTACCTTGGCGGATCAGCCGGTTTCCGGCCTGGCGGATTGCTGTCCGGTTTTGCCTGAGCGACACAGTCTCCTGGCGGGCTTGCTGGCCTCCCTGCTGCAGATCTTAGAAACCCAGCAATCCCAAGGCTTTGCTCCCTTGCGGGAAGCCTGGCAGCAACGACATTTATGGCAAGGCCGACGGGTGCGTCTGCTGGAGGCCGGGCAGGTGTTGCAGGAGGGGGTATGCCTGGGGGTGGATAATGAGGGAGCCTTGTTGTTGGAAACAACGGCGGGGGTAGAGCGCTGTTTGGCCGGTGACTTGAGTTTGCGGGAGGCCCTCTGATGCTGCTGTGTCTGGATGCGGGCAACACCCGGCTCAAGCCGTGGCGTGGGAGGAACTAAGCAGCCTGCAAACCGAGGCTCGCAATTGGCCTCAGCTGGAACGCATCCTCATGGCCAATGTGGCTGGTGTAGCCGGGGAAGCGCGTCTGCAACAGGCGCTACCTGAACTGGACTGGTCCCGGCTGGAGCGGATTCGTTCCTTGCCTGGGGCCGCAGGCGTCAGCAATGGCTATCGAGTGCCTGAACAACTGGGGGTGGATCGCTGGTGTGCCCTGATTGGTGCCTGGGCCTTGGAGCAACGGGCCTGTCTGGTAGTGACGGCGGGCACTGCCACCACCGTGGATAGTCTGGATGCCTCGGGTCGTTTCCTGGGCGGGCTGATCCTGCCGGGTGTGGATTTGATGAAGGGCGCCCTGGCCAAAGGCACGGCGGGTCTGCCCTGGGCCCAGGGGCAACATGTGCCTTTCCCAAACGCCACGGATGACGCCATTACCACTGGTTGCCTGGAGGCCCAGGCCGGGGCTATCGAGCGGGCCTTCGCTCGTTTGCCAGGAGCTGAATGCTGTCTGTTGTCCGGGGGGGCGGCTCCTTTGCTGGAGCCTCTTTTGCGTCTGCCGGTACGGCCTGTTCATGATCTTGTCCTGGAAGGCCTGCGTCGTCTGGCTCAGGACCTTTGAGTCTGCACTGAAATGGTGCCAAGGCTGGAGGGGCGCGGGGTTTTCGATTAACGTTATGCCTTTGTGCCTCGCCTTCTGAAATTACATGATTCCTCTGCGTACCTATCTGGATCCCTCCGAAATGCCCACCCACTGGTACAACGTGGTGGCCGACATGAAGAACCCGCCTGCTCCCTCCCTGGGGCCCGATGGGCAAGCCATGAGTCCGGAGCAGATGGCCGCCATCTTCC
>QKDJ01000205.1 GCA_003252145.1 Azovibrio restrictus | reverse complement strand
GGTCTGATTAGCCGTCATGCCGAAGCTACGGGCAGTGCCCGGGCCAAGGCAATCCTGGCTGATTGGGATGCCTATCGCGGCAAGTTCGTCAAAGTCTTCCCCCATGAATATCGTCGTGCCCTGACCGAAATGGCAGCGGCAGCACAGAAGGAGGCCGCATAACATGGGCAAGCCGACTGGATTTCTCGAATTCGACCGTCGCGAAGAAGGATACGCACCGGTTGAAGAACGACTGACCCACTACAAGGAATTCGTCCAGACCCTGTCGGACGAGGATGCCAAGGTTCAAGGTGCGCGCTGCATGGATTGCGGCATCCCCTTCTGCAACAACGGTTGTCCCGTGAACAACATCATTCCTGACTGGAATGATCTGGTGTATCGGGGCAACTGGCAGCAAGCTCTGGATGTGCTGCATTCCACCAATAATTTCCCCGACTTCACGGGCCGCATTTGTCCGGCTCCCTGTGAGGCCGCCTGTACCTTGGGCATCAATGCCGCTCCCGTGGGCATCAAGTCCATTGAGCACGCCATTATCGATAAGGGCTGGGAGCTGGGCTTGGTGAAGCCTCAGCCAGCTGCCGTGAAAACCGGTAAGAAAGTGGCTGTCGTGGGCTCCGGCCCTGCCGGTATGGCTGCTGCTCAGCAACTGGCCCGGGCGGGTCATGCCGTGACCGTGTTTGAAAAATCCAGCCGCATCGGTGGTCTGTTGGGTTTCGGTATCCCCGACTTCAAGCTGAACAAGTCCGTCATTGATCGCCGTGTGGCCCAAATGGAAGCCGAAGGCGTGGTCTTCAAGACCAAGGTGATCGTCGGTGACAAGAATCTGCCCGCCGGCATCAACAGCGACGCCACTGAATCTGTTTCTGCTGAACAGCTGAAGAAGGATTTTGATGCGGTTGTGCTGGCCGCCGGCTCCGAAGTGCCCCGTGATCTGCCCGTTCCCGGCCGGGAACTGAAGGGTGTGTATTACGCGCTGGAATTCCTGGTTCCCCAGAACAAGGAAGTGCAGCAAGGCATCACAAACCCCATCAGCGTCAAGGGAAAGCATGTGGTGGTGATTGGTGGCGGCGATACAGGTTCCGATTGCGTGGGTACCAGCTACCGCCACGGCGCGGCTTCCGTGACCCAGTTCGAACTGATGCCGGCGCCTCCCGAAGAAGAGAACAAGTCCCTGACCTGGCCCTATTGGCCCCTGAAGATGCGGACTTCTTCTTCCCACAAGGAAGGCGAGACCAAGCGCGAATTCGCAGTGGCCACCAAGGCGTTCGTCACCGATGGTCAGGGCAATGTGAAATCCCTGAAGGCCGTGCGGGTTGAATGGAAGGAAGGCAAGATGAGCGAAGTGGCTGGCTCTGAATTCGAGCTGCCCTGCGATGCTGCGTTCCTGGCCATGGGCTTTGTGAATCCTGTAGGTGGGCTGCTGGACGCCTTTGGTGTCGAGAAGGATGCTCGCAATAATGTAAAGGCTAGCACCGACGGCGAGGGGTGTTACAAGACCAGTGCGGACGGCGTGTTCGCTGCCGGCGACGTACGTCGTGGTCAATCCCTGGTTGTCTGGGCTATCCGGGAAGGTCGTCAATGCGCCCGGGCTGTGGATGAGTTCCTGATGGGTTCTTCCATTCTGCCTCGCTAAGATGATGGCCTGACACCTTAAACCCCGTTGTGCCCCTGGCGGACAACGGGGTTTTTCTTTGGGTTACGGCCTGCTTGTGGCATATTCGCCAAAACAAAAGGGAGGACGACAAATTGGATCTGCAACCTTCAATGCAAGTGACGTCCTCATTGGGCGAATTTGACTCTCACCTCCTGTTGGCCCTGTTGGTCATGGTGGTGGCAGGGGTCTTGGGTGGCTTGGCTAATCATTATTTGGCAGAACGCCAATCTGGCGGTCGTGGTGACCATGACTGGCGCCGTTATCTGGTGTTCGGCGTGGTGACGGCGCTTACCACCCCACTGCTGCTCAACATGCTCTCCAGTAACCTGCTGGAAGGTGCGCGTACTCGTCCTGGTGAACTATATGTGTTTGCCGCTTTTTGCTTGATCTATGTGGTGGCAGCCCGGCGTATTTTCGAAAACCCGGCTGCTCAGATGCAAAAGCAGATGGAGCAGTTTTACGAGCAGTTGCGCCGGGAACTAGAACAGATACGTCGTGAAAACGATGCATTGCGCCAGCGCCTGGAAGCTGTCCCAGTGGTTACCCCCGAGCAGCAGGCTATGGAGCGGGAGGAAGCCAAGGCTGAGGCCCGTGAAGTCGTCACTTATAACGACGTGGAAATCCTTCGGGCCTTGGCTGATGAAAGCTATGTGTATGGCAATCTGGCCGCCCTGACCGAAAAGACAACCCTAGGTCGAGAGCTCATTAGTCAGCGCCTTGCTGTGCTCAAGAACGTGGGTTTGATCGACACCCGTATCAACGACAAGAACGTTCTGCATTGGGTCATTTCGCCCCGAGGTCGGCAGGTTTTGACCGACATCCTGACGGGTCAGGATGATGGCAAGAAAGTGGCCTGATCTCCAATCTCCTTAAATTAAAGCATGTCCCTGAATATCGTTATTCTGGCCGCTGGCCAGGGCAAGCGCATGTATTCCAGCTTGCCGAAAGTGCTGCACCCCTTGGGCGGCAAGCCCTTGCTGCAACATGTCATCGACACCGCCAGAACACTTTCCCCGGATCATCTGGTGGTGGTTTATGGCCATGGCGGCGAAACCGTGCGAGAAGCCATGGGCGAGGCCGGCTTGGCCTGGGCCCTGCAAAGCCCTCAATTGGGCACAGGCCATGCTGTGGCGCAAGCCCTGCCTCTGCTAAATCCGGAATGGCCCACCCTGGTGTTGTACGGGGATGTGCCTCTGGTTCAGCAAGCGACCCTGGAGGCGTTGATCGCCAAGCGGGGCGAAGGACTGGGTCTACTGACGGTACAACTGCAGAATCCAAGTGGTTATGGTCGTATCGTGCGCGATGCGGCCGGTCTGGTGCAGTCCATCGTCGAAGAAAAGGACGCAACACCCTTTCAGCGCCAGATTACCGAAGTCAATACGGGCATCATAGTGCTGCCTCCCAAGGTACTCCCCGAGTGGCTAGCCCAGCTTTCGAACGATAATGCCCAGGGTGAGTACTACCTAACCGACGTGGTCGCCAGGGCGGTTAGTGAAGGCATGAGTATCGCTACCGTCCTGTCCGAAGGTGAATGGGAGGTTCAGGGGGTTAATAACAAGGTGCAATTGGCTGATCTGGAACGGCAGTTTCAAGGGCGCCTTGCACGGGTACTCATGGAATCTGGTGTGCGCCTGGCAGATCCGACGCGCCTGGATATCCGAGGTCATCTTGAATGTGCCCGGGATGTGGCCATTGACGTGGGTTGCATCTTTGAAGGTCAGGTGGTCCTCGAGGAGGGGGTCGAAGTAGGGCCCTATTGTGTCATCCGCAATGCAGTCATTCGTAAAGGTGCGCGCTTGGCAGCCTTTACGCACATGGATGGTGCTGAGGTTGGGCCCGCAGCGATAGTGGGGCCCTATGCCCGACTGCGCCCTGGTGCAGTATTGGCGGAAGGGGCCCACGTAGGCAACTTTGTCGAGATCAAGAACAGCCATATTGGCCCACAGTCGAAGGCCAATCATCTGGCCTATGTGGGCGATGCGGATGTGGGAGCACGCGTCAATATCGGTGCAGGGACCATTACCTGCAACTACGATGGGGTGAATAAATTCAGAACCATTATCGAGGACGATGTCTTTATTGGTTCTGACACCCAGCTTGTGGCGCCGGTGCGGGTGGGCCAGGGGGCGACTTTGGGGGCGGGGACTACCTTGACCCGAGATGCACCAGCTGGAGCGTTGACCGTTTCCCGGGCACGCCAGACCACTATCACCACTTGGAAGAAGCCCGTCAAGGTACCTAAGGCGTAGCCTGACGGATAGATTTCCTGGTTAGAGGAGATGAAATGAAGCCCCTTCAACTTCTATCCGGCGTAGGCCTTTGCCTTGTCGTTCTGAGTGTGGCGAACGCTCAGGACAGTACCATGCAGCTATCCGAGGCCTTGTCCGTTCGTGACCCCAAGGTGCTCAAATCCGGCCAATGCGTGCGCTATGAGGAAGGTGGCAAGGGTTTCTCGGAAAATAGCTCCAGTTTCTGGCTCGAGGGACAGGTTATCGCGACCCGTTATGAAACCCGAACTCTTGCCACCTGCCCTCTGGAGTGGACTAAGTCTCCGGGTAATCGGGAGGAGTTGCTGAGGCGCGAAGCTGTCATGCCCTGTATCCAACCTGGAGCAAGGCTGCCAAGCAATCAAATCGAGTTGGCCCTGGTGGAAATCACGGTACGAAAATGGGAGACGCCCTGGGATAGAGTCTCCGAATCCAGTGGTCGCTTGTATAGGGGCCACTATTTGGATAGGGCGCTTACGGATGGTGGGCGCCTATGGATTGATGGGGCGCTCTTGAAACCGTGCGCCCCATAGTTCTGTTGCGACGTTAGCTGCTACGTTTTCGGCTTTTCTCAGCCCCCGTT
>QKDJ01000273.1 GCA_003252145.1 Azovibrio restrictus | reverse complement strand
GTGCACGCCCACACCCCCGAGGAACTCTGCCACTACTGGCAGGAAGTCCATCTGGGCCTGGCTCCTCCTGTGGATGCAGGCGATCAGGCCCTGACCACCTGCCTCTGGATGGGTCGCCCCTTCGTGGCTTTGGCAGCCAGTCTGCCCTGGTCCCATCGCCCTAGCGCATTACTCGACTGCGCAGGTGCTGCCGAATGGATCGCAGACTCTCCTGCTCGCTATGTGGAGCTAGCCCAACAACTTTCATCAGCCCCTGTCCCTAAGCTGCGAGAACGCATGCGCGCAGCAAAGCTGGATGATCCAGCCGCCTTTGCCCAGGGATTTGCCACGACCATGGCCAGTTTGCTGTCACAGTCCGCCCAGAGCGTTGCTCAATGAGATGCCTATGAAATCCCGTCCCAGCTTTTCCGTCATTATCTGCAGCATCGAGGCGCTCAAGTTTGCCCGGATTTGTGAGTGCTATACCCATCTGCTATCAGACTACCATCATGAAATCATAGGCATACACGACGCCACCTCCCTGGCGGAAGCCTACAACCGGGGGATTGCCCAATCCACGGGCGACATCCTGATCTTCTCTCATGATGACATTCTGATCCTTGACCCGGACTTCGCTGACAAGATCGCCCAACGCCTGACCAATCATGACCTATTGGGCTTCGTCGGCACCGACAAACTCATAACCGCGACCTGGTTTGGCGCTGGCCAACCCCATCTACATGGAGTAATTGCCCACTGCAAACCCGGGAATCGCCATTTGGCGCTGGACGTTTTCGGAGTCCATGATTGGCCCATGGCAGAAGATATTCAAGCAGTGGATGGATTTTGTATGGCGACAACTAGGGCACTGGCTGTTGACATTGGTTTTGATGCTATCAACTTCGACGGTTTCCACCTATACGATATAGATTTCAGCTATTCGGCCTTTCTGGCGGGATACCGACTAGGGGTCTGTTTTGACATTCCCATCATTCATGAGTCCAGCGGTAACTTTGATTACCGACATCTGCAATATGCCGAACGTTTCATCCTGAAGCATGTGGAGCAGCTTGGCCACACCCCTGCAGAATCTATCAAAGGAGACTCCCCTGGGCGCGGAGCCATGTTTCAGGATCACAAAGCTCTGTTACAGGCATGGCGGCCAGATTTGTTCAAACGAGCCACCATTGCCATGAATCGTCCGGAAAACCTTTAACACCAGCGCTGCCACATTCCCCTGAAAGCCTGCTCAAGCGCCCGTGCCATGCGCGGTGCATCCATCAGGGGGCTGGCCTGCATGCGCTGCCGTAGCTCGGCACGCAAACCCTTCAAACGCGCCTTGTCAGCCGCCAGAGCAACGGCCAGCGAAACATAGGCATCCTCGCTGTCCGCTACCAGTTCGGAGAGACCAACGTTATCCAGGATTGCTTTGCCCATACGGGACACCAGCATGTCGCCGGGCCAGGTAACGAAGGGTACGCCCATCCAGATGGAGTCGTATCCGGTCGTCCCCCCATTGAAGGGAAAGGGGTCCAGACACAGATCCGCCTCGTTATAGCTGTCGAAATACTCGCCGGTAGTCATGATGCCCCGGATATCCAGTCGCTCCTTGGCCACGCCTCGCTGTTCGAACTGGCTCTCGATGTAACGCATCAAAGTCCCATCCCGACCACCGCGGGCAACCAGAATGAGGCGACTATCCGGCACTTCGCGCATGATGCGGCCCCAAAGCTCCATGGTGCCCTGGCTTACCTTGCGGAAATTATTCAGGCAGGCAAAGGTAAAGGGGCGCTGCAGACGTTCGCAGGGAAGCCCTGGCTGCACTGGAATATCGGGAATCATCGTACGAACGCCATAGCAATCCGGTAAGGGCCATGGGGTTTCACTGCACCAGTCACCTTTCTCCAGAACCGGGTCAGGTGGAATGAAAATGTAATCTACGGCCGACATACCACTGGTTCCTGGAAAGCCCAGCCAGGTAACCTGGATCGGCGCCGGCTTTCGAGCAACCGCCAGAAGCCGGTTACCTTCGGTATTGCCGTTCAGGTCCACGAGAATGTCGATTTCGTCAGCCCGGATCAAATCTGCCAGAGCATCATTACCCAGTGCGATGACATCGCGCCACTTGTCAGCCCCTTTCTTGGCCATTTCAGTGACCGAGTCTGCCGACATGGAGTTGGAATAGATCACGGTTTCAACCTGGGCTCTATCTAGAAATGCAAGGAAAGGAACCACAAAGGCTGCCACTGGGTGATTG
Source organism: Azovibrio restrictus (assembly GCA_003252145.1). Lineage (GTDB taxonomy): Bacteria > Pseudomonadota > Gammaproteobacteria > Burkholderiales > Rhodocyclaceae > Azovibrio > Azovibrio restrictus_A. The sequence goes on along the minus strand of QKDJ01000273.1, from coordinate 2,280 downwards.
CGCATATCCGAAGTCAGCCAGCCAATGCGAAGCTTGCGGTCAGGCGCACGATCCCGATCCGCAAAATCGTCCTCTCGCCGATACTGCTGGCAAAGATTCCGATCAAATGCCTGAGCCATGGCCAGCACATCCTGGGACCCCACTTCCGTGGAGTGCACCATGGACCAGAGGGAATTGGTGTATGCAATGGCCTTGCTCGGGTCCACCTGCAAAGCCTTGCCAAACATGTCCAGAGCTTCTTCACTGCGCGCCTGGTCAGAAAACCAGTTCCCCATATTAAGAAGGGCATTCACATGCTTGGGGTCTTTGGCCAGGATGGTCTCGGCGGCCTTACGCGCCTTTTCACTCTCCCCTTGCTTGGTATAAACCACGATCAAGGTATTCCAGGCGTTAAGGTTATTGGGCTCCCGCTCCACCGCCATTTCCAGATTTTCCTGGGCCACATCGATCTGGCCCTTGGTCGTAAACAGCAGGCCCAGGTGTTCAAGAATCCAGTCTTCCGCCACTCCCAATTGAAGCGCTCGGTCCATGGCCTCAATAGCCTCGAGCGCATCACCGCTCTGCACCAGTGCAAGTCCCAACTTTGCCTGCAGTTCTGCAGAATCTGCCGCTTGCTCCAGCCCCCGCCGGAAAAAAATTGCCGCTTCGCGGAAATTTCCCTGCTGCATGGCCAACTCGCCGGCCAAGTTCATGGTCGTGGGCGACGTTGGAGCCAGCTTCAATAGCTTGTCCACCGTCTTTTCGACCTCGGGCAACACGCTTTTCTGCAGGTACAAATGACCTAAGGACAGCCAGGCATCCGGATAACGAGGTTCCATAACAGTCGCCTTTTTAAAGGCGCGCAAGGCATCATCCAGCTCCCCCAGCTGCTGGGAGGCCAAGCCCAGCAAGCAATAGTGTCCGGATTGAGCCCCTGGTCTGGCCACCACTTCCTGCAAAACTTCCTTGGCCTTATGCCACTCATTGGCGGCCACATAGGCTCCGCTCAAACTGCACATGATGCCGGTATCTTTTGGAGCCCTGCGCCTGGCCTGCAACAGGAGTTGAATGCCTTCTTGCACCAGACCGATTTTCCCGTACAGCTCACCCAGGCGCTGTTGATAACGGGCCACTTCGGGTGCCAGTTGCACAGCGTGTTCAAGGAATTGCACGGCGGTATCCAGCTGACCTATGCCAAGCGCTACCTCCCCCAAGCCAAACCAGGCCTCGTTATTGGCAGGCTGGACCCCAACAACCTCCTCAAAACAGGCCCCAGCCTCCTCAAACCCTTTACGTGCCAAAGCTTTCTGCCCTTTGGCCATGATCCGTTTGACGCTCTCCGACATCTATCTACCCCCTGGAAATCTTGGTTTTGGCTCAGTTTAAACGGATTCCCCACCTCATGCCGAAACACCCCATAACAAACCTGGCACGGTCGATGCTTTACTAGATCAGGATTTCGGAACTACTCATCGTGACCATTCCGATAGTTGCTGATTAATTTTTTCTCCAAAGGAGAACAAAATGCCGCAAGTCATTAATACGAACGTTGCCTCGTTAAATGCGCAACGCAACCTGAATACCTCCCAAGGGGCACTTAATACAGCCCTGCAACGCCTGTCATCCGGCCTCCGGATCAACAGCGCCAAGGACGACGCGGCAGGTTTGGCCATTGCGGAGAAAATGAACTCCCAATCCCGTGGCATGACCGTGGCCATGCGTAATGCCAATGATGGCATCTCCGCCGCCCAGACTGCTGAAGCTGGCTTGTCCGCCATCAGCGGTCACCTGCAACGGATGCGCGAGCTGGCCGTTCAGGCCGCTTCCGGGCAATACGACAGCACCAACCGATCCGCCCTGTACCAGGAATACCAACAACTGGCCAGTGAAATCACCCGGGCCATGGATGCCACCAACTTCAACGGCAAGAAGTTGCTGGATGGCAGCTTCACTGGCGTGAATTTCCAGATCGGCGCCACTACGACGAGTGAATCCCAGATTTCCGTGGATATCAACTCAGTTGCAGCGACCGGCTTGGGCAGCATCAGTGACGTGGCGGGCGCCACGACAGCCATGAGCGCGTTGGATGCAGCTCTGGATACCGTCAATACCAACCGTGCTTCACTGGGTGCTATCCAGGCTCGCTTCGAAGGTGTGCTCACCCAACTGGCCACTGCCGTGGAAAACACCGAGGCTTCCCGCAGCCGGATCATGGATACCGACTACGCTGCTGAAACTGCCAAGCTGGCTCGCGCTCAAATTCTGCAACAAGCTGGTACCGCCATGCTGGCTCAGGCCAAC
>QKDJ01000277.1 GCA_003252145.1 Azovibrio restrictus | reverse complement strand
ATCTCCTGCATTAGGGGCATAAAAAAGCCGACCATCTGGTCGGCTTTTTCTTTGCTCATCAGGGGAGAAGCTACCCCCCCTGAGCAAACTTACTCCTTGGCACCCAGCGCCTCGGTGTTGATCTCCACCTTGTAGCGCTTGCGCAGGGCAGCCATGTAAGCCTCCACCTGAGCCCGGGCATTGATGCTGTTCAACTGCTGGCCCAGGGCCTGGGTCAGCTTCTCATCAGTCTGACCGGCTTCCACCTTGAGCACCTTGTAGAGGCCATAACCCACACCGGGAAGTTCCACGCCTGCATAGCCCGGTAGTTCCTTGGTGTCCACCCGGGCCACTGCGCTCAGCGCCGGGCCAGCCAACTTGCCTGGAGCCATGCGGGAGACACTCAGGGCGGCACTCCACTTGATGCCATCCTTGCCGGAATTGAGTTCAGCCAGGGCTGCCTTACCCTGCTCCACGGCCTTGGCCATGGCCTTATCCGCCTTCAGCGCGGCTTCGATTTCCCCCTTGACGCTCTCGAGGGGGCGCAAGGCAGCAGGCTTGTATTCGACCAGACGGGCGGAGACCAGCGTCCCCGGAGCCACTTCCACGGCTTCGGTATTACGTCCGTTCTTGACCACATCATCCCCGAACAGGGCTTCCATCAGCTTGGCATTATTCAGGATGCCGGCAGCTGGCCCGGCCTGACGAGTCAGCCACTGGGACTGCTGGGCTTTCAGGCCAAACTTGTCCATCACCGGCTTCAGGCTGTCGGACTGCTCATAGACCATGTTGGAGAAATTCTCGGCTGCTTCGGCAAAACGGCGGGAAGCATGCTGCTGCTTCAGATCAGCTTCGATCCCGGCGCGAACCTGGGCCAGGGATTTCACCTGGGCGGGGCGGATATCGGTCACCTTGATGATGTGGAAACCGTAGTCACTTTCCACCAGGCCGGACATCTGACCCTTTTCCAGGCTGAACACGGAATCCTCAAAAGACTTGACCATGGCCCCCTTGCCAAAGAAACCCAGATCGCCCCCCTTGGCGGCCGAACCCGGATCCTGGGAGCGCTGTTTGGCCAGATCGGCAAACTTGGCAGGGGCCTTTTGTACCTCAGCCAGCAAGGCTTCTGCCTCGGCCTTCACCTTATCCTTGTCTTGCCCTTCGGTCAGCAACAGGATGTGGCTGGCACGACGTTCTTCCGGCTCGCTGTACTGGTCCTTGTGACCCTCATACCAGGCTTTCACCTCAGCCTCATCCGCCTTGTACTGGGCATCCATATCCTTCTGGGACAGTACCACGTACTCCACCTTCACCTGTTCCGGCAGGGTGTAGCGATCCTGGCGCTCCTTGTAGGCCTGCTCCAGTTCGGCAGCCTCCACCTTCACGCTACCTTGCAGGTCCTGGGCAGAGATGATGGATTCCTGCACCTGACGCACCTGATTTTGCAGGGCCACCACCTGTTGGGTGATGGTATGGGGCACGAAGGCAGATTCACCCACAGCACCGATCAGGTACTGCAAGGCCATGTCCCGACGCAACTGGGCTTCAAAACCGGCGGGAGACATGCCTTCCCGAGCCAGCACTTCCTCGTAACGCTTGGCGGAGAACTGACCGTTTTCCTGAAAGGCGGGAATGCTGGCAATGGTTTCCTGCAGGGCCGACACGCTTACGCCCATGCGCTTGCTGGTGACTTCCTGGAGCAGCAACTGCTGATCCACCAAACCGTTCAACACGCTTTGGCGAATGGCCGGGGAATCCAGCAACTTGGCATCGATGCCGGGCAGCTGGGTGCGCATCTTGTCCTGCTGTTCCCGCAGGGCTTGCTGGAACTGATTCAGGGTGATCTTGATGCCGCCCACCTTGGCCACCTGGGCCGTACCACCGTCGCTACGGAAGTAGGAGTCCAGCCCCCACACGGCGAAGGGAACGGTGATGGCCAGCAAAAACACCTGGACGATGCGCTTGTTGTTGCGAACGGAGTCAAACATGGCAGACAACTCTTGATTCTTGGTAGTTGTAAACAAAAAAGGCGAACATCGTTCGCCTTGTGCTGCTTGGCGGAGTGGACGGGACTCGAACCCGCGACCCCCGGCGTGACAGGCCGGTATTCTAACCAACTGAACTACCACTCCGCAGCCGGGATTCGGATACTACCACAGGCCAAAGCTCACATTCCCAGATCATGACGGATCATGGTCGTGCATTCACTGCTCGTAGTAACCCCGGTACCATTCCACAAAACGGCGCACCCCTTCCTGAATAGGAGTATTGGGCGCAAAACCCACCCACTCATCTAGGGCAGAAACATCCGCATAGGTAGCCGGAACGTCGCCGTCCTGCATGGGCAGGAAATTTTTCTTGGCCTCTACACCCAAAGCTTTTTCGATAGCAGCAATGAACTCCATCAAGGGTACAGGACTGTTGTTGCCAATATTGAATACCCGATAGGGCACCCGGCTGGAGCCGGGATCAGGCTGCAGGGGATCGAAGGCCTCATTGGCCGTAGCAGTCTTGTCCAACACACGAATCACCCCTTCGACGATATCGTCGATGTAGGTGAAATCTCGCCTCGTATTGCCGTGATTGAAGACGTCGATGGAGCGACCTTCCAGTATGGCCTTGGTAAACAGGATGGGCGCCATGTCCGGACGTCCCCAGGGGCCGTAAACCGTAAAGAAGCGCAGACCGGTGGTGGGCAGTCCATACAGATGGCTGTAGGTGTGAGCCATCAGTTCGTTGGCTTTCTTGGTGGCCGCGTACAGGCTGACCGGATGATCTACAGGATCGTGTTCCGAGAAAGGCATCTTGGTGTTGCCACCATAAACGCTGGAACTACTGGCGTAGGCCAAATGCTTTACCTGGTTGTGACGACAGCCTTCCAGGATATTGGTAAACCCCACCAGATTGCTGTCAATGTAGGCATGGGGGTTCTTGAGGGAGTAACGCACTCCCGCCTGGGCGCCCAGATGCACAACCTTGTCGAATTTTTCCTCGGCGAACAAACGCTCCATACCCTGCCGGTCAGCCAGATCCAGCTTGACGAAGCGAAACCCTGCCTTGGCCTCCAGGGGTTTGAGACGTTCCAGTTTTAACTGGGGATCGTAGTAATCGTTGAGGTTGTCCATCCCCACGACCTTATCACCTCGATCTAGAAGGCGTTGAGAAACGTAGCTACCAATAAAGCCGGCTGCGCCGGTGACGAGTACTTTCATGGGAATCCTTGTTTATTCCACAGTGACCGACTTGGCCAGATTGCGGGGTTTATCCACATCCGTACCCTTGATCAGAGCGGCGTGATAGGAAAGCAACTGCAAGGGGATCACATGCAGAATCGGTGACAAAGGACCGTAGTGCTCGGGCAGGGAGAGCACATGCACCCCCTCTCCATCGTCCCGCATCTGGCAACCCTGGTCAGCGAAGACAAAAAGTTCACCGCCCCGGGCCCGCACTTCCTGCAGATTGGACTTCAGTTTTTCCAGCAGATTATCGTTGGGTGCCACGGCAATCACCGGCATGTCCTTGTCCACCAGGGCCAGGGGACCATGCTTGAGTTCGCCCGCCGGGTAGGCTTCTGCGTGGATGTAGGAAATTTCCTTCAATTTCAGGGCACCTTCCAGGGCGATGGGGTAGTGACGCCCCCGGCCCAGGAACAGGGCGTTATGGCGTGTCCCGAAACGCTGGGCCCAGCCCGCGATTTCCGGTTCCAGAGCCAACACCTTCTGCACAGCCACAGGCAGATGACGCAGGGCCTGCAGATGTTCGGCCTCCTCGCCTTCACTAATCCGCCCCTTGAGCTTGGCCAGCACCAGGGTGAGCAGGAACAGGGCCGCCAACTGGGTGGTAAAGGCCTTGGTGGACGCCACACCGATTTCGGGACCGGCCCGGGTAATGAAGCGCAGGGCTGCCTCCCGCACGATAGCGGATTCCGGCACATTGCAGATCGCCAGGGTCATCTCATGCCCCTGGGACTTGGCATGACGCAGGGCGGCCAGGGTGTCGGCTGTTTCACCGGACTGGGAAATGGCCACCACCAGTTGTTTGGGATTGGGCACGGACTCCCGGTAACGGTATTCGCTGGCGATTTCCACGGTTACCGGCACCTGGGCGATGCTCTCGATCCAGTAGCGCCCCACCAGCCCCGCGTGACTGCTGGTCCCGCAAGCCAGGATCAGGACCGATTCCGCCTTGCCCAACATTTCCACTGCATTGGCGCCGAACAAGCCGGGTTGCAGGCTGGATGCCCCCCCCACCATTTCCAGGGTATTACCCAGGGCCTGGGGCTGCTCGAAGATTTCCTTCTGCATGTAGTGGCGATACTGGCCCAACTCCACCGCATCGGCGGACAGTTGGGACACCACGATGGGCCGGGTCACCACCTCGCCATCCAGACGACGAATCACCAGCGTATCAGGCCGCAGATCGGCCAAATCCCCGTTTTCCAGGTAAATCATCTGCCGGGTCACTTGCAGCAGGGCCGAAGTATCGGAGGCGGCGTAATAGCCCTGCTCTCCCACGCCCAACAGCAGGGGAGAGCCTTCCCGG
>QKDJ01000319.1 GCA_003252145.1 Azovibrio restrictus | reverse complement strand
CCACTTTTTCCGGGGTACCGGAAACCAGGATACGACCGCCACCGCCACCGCCCTCGGGACCCAGGTCCACCAGCCAGTCGGCGGTCTTGATCACGTCCAGATTGTGCTCGATCACCACCACGGTGTTGCCGTGATCGGCCAACCGATGCTGCACCGAAAGCAGCATTTCAATGTCGGCGAAATGGAGCCCGGTGGTGGGTTCATCCAGGATGTAGAGGGTACGGCCCGTGTCCCGTTTGGAGAGTTCCAGAGCCAGTTTCACCCGCTGGGCCTCGCCGCCGGACAGGGTCGTGGCGCTCTGACCCAGGGTGATGTAGCTGAGGCCCACATCCACCAGGGTCTGGAGCTTGCGGGCCACCACGGGCACGGCATCAAAGAATTCCCGGGCCTGTTCCACGGTCATTTCCAGCACGTCGTGGATGTTCTTGCCCTTGTACTGGATTTCCAGGGTTTCCCGGTTGTAGCGCTTGCCGTGACAGACGTCGCAGGGCACGTAAATGTCGGGCAGGAAGTGCATTTCCACCTTGATCACCCCGTCCCCCTGGCAGGCTTCGCAACGGCCGCCTTTGACGTTGAAGCTGAAGCGGCCGGGGGTGTAGCCCCGGGCCCGGGATTCGGGCACCTGGGAGAACAGGTCCCGGATGGGGGTCAGCAGCCCGGTATAGGTGGCCGGATTGGAGCGGGGGGTGCGGCCGATGGGGCTCTGGTCCACGTTGATCACCTTGTCGAAGTGATCCAGGCCGCGGATTTCGTCGTGCTCGGCGGGCTCGGTGGTGGAGCCGTAAATGGCTCGGGCCGCCGCCGCGTAGAGGGTGTCGTTGATGAGGGTGGACTTGCCCGAACCAGACACCCCGGTGACACAGGTGAGCAGGCCCACAGGCAGACTCAGGCTCACGTCCCGCAGGTTGTTGCCCCGGGCGCCGATCACTTCCAGCTGCTTCTCGGCATCGGGCTTGCGGCGCTGCTGAGGCACGGCGATCTGCTTGCGCCCGGACAAATAGGCACCGGTCAGGGAGTCCGGATTGTCCGCCACCTGGGTCGGGGTGCCGTGGGCCACGATATTGCCCCCATGAACCCCGGCGCCGGGGCCGATATCCACCACGTAGTCGGCGGTGCGGATGGCGTCCTCGTCGTGTTCCACCACGATCACCGTGTTGCCCATGTCCCGCAGCCGAGTCAGGGTTTGCAGCAGGCGGTCGTTGTCCCTCTGATGTAGCCCGATGGAGGGCTCATCCAGCACATACATGACTCCGGTGAGACCGGAACCGATCTGGCTGGCCAGGCGAATACGCTGGGCCTCGCCGCCGGACAGGGTTTCGGCGGAGCGCTCCAGGCACAGGTAATCCAGGCCCACATTGATGAGGAAGGCCAGGCGGGAGGTGATTTCCTTGAGAATCTTTTCCGCCACCTGGGCCTTCTGGCCCGTGAGCTGCAGGCCATCGAAGAAATCACAGGCTTCCCGCAGGGGCAGACGGTTGATCTCGTGCAGGGTCTTGCCGCCGATCTGCACGTGCCGGGCTTCCTTACGCAGGCGGCTGCCGTGGCAGGTGGGGCAGCTCTGGTTGCTGATGTATTTGGACAGCTCCTCTCGCATGGCCTGGGAGTCCGTCTCCTTGTAGCGCCGCTCCAGGTTGGGAATGATGCCTTCGAAGGGATGGTCCTTGCCCACCAGCCTGCCCCGCTCGTTCAGGTACTGGAAGGGGATCGGGTCCCGGCCTGAGCCATAGAGGATGGCCTGGCGTACTTCCGCCTCCAGATCCTGGAAGGGAGTATTGAGATCGAAGCCGAAATGGGCGGCCAGGGACTGGAGCATCTGGAAGTAGAACTGGCTCTTCTTGTCCCAGCCCTTGATGGCCCCCGCCGCCAGGGAAAGATGGGGCTGGCTCACTACCCGCTTGGGGTCGAAGAACTGGATCACCCCCAGGCCATCGCACTTGGGACAGGCCCCCATGGGATTATTGAAGGAGAAGAGCCGGGGCTCCAGCTCCCGGAGGGAGTAGGAACAGATGGGGCAGGCAAACTTGGCGGAGAACAGGTGCTCGGTGCCGGAGTCCATTTCCAGGGCGATGGCCCGGCCATCCGCATGGCGCAGGGCCGTCTCGAAGGATTCCGCCAACCGCTGGCGCATGTCGTCCCGCACCTTGAGCCGGTCCACCACCACATCCACATTGTGCTTATGGGTCTTGGCCAGCTTGGGCAGGGCATCAATTTCGTAGACCTGGCCATTCACCCGCAGGCGGGCAAATCCCTGGGCCCGCAGTTCGGCGAACAATTCCAGCTGCTCCCCCTTGCGATTGGCCACCACGGGGGCCAGGATCATCAGCTTGGTGTCTTCCGGCAGGGCCAACGCGTGATCCACCATCTGGGAAACGGTCTGGGCCTCCAGGGGCTGGTCGTGCTCGGGACAGTAAGGGGTGCCCACCCGGGCGAACAGCAGGCGCAGGTAGTCGTGGATTTCCGTGACCGTGCCCACGGTGGAGCGGGGATTGTGGCTGGTGGCCTTCTGCTCGATGGAGATGGCCGGGGACAGGCCCTCGATCAGGTCCACATCCGGTTTTTCCATCAACTGCAGGAACTGCCGGGCGTAGGCGGACAGGGATTCCACGTAACGGCGCTGGCCCTCGGCGTAGAGGGTGTCGAAGGCCAGGGAGGACTTGCCGGAACCGGACAGGCCGGTGACGACGATGAGTTGGTCCCGGGGCAGATCCAGACTGATATTTTTCAGATTGTGGGTCCGGGCGCCACGGATGCGTAGGGTTTCCATGGGGTTCTCTTGGGGAAAGGACTCCCTTTAGAGGCCGGGAGACAGGCGCAAACCTGTTAATATAGTCCCTCCGCTGCAATGCACCAAAACCTTTGCGCCGTTCCCGAGTCCAACGCGCTTTCCCTGCGCCCCGTTTGCCCCATGACCGATTCCGTCACTGATCGCCTGAGCCCGGAAGAACGCCGTACCGGCATGAGCCTAGCCGCCATTTTTGGCCTGCGCATGCTGGGCCTGTTCCTGATCCTGCCCGTCTTCGCCATCCACGCCCCCCAGGTGCCCGGGGGCGACAATCTGATGCTGGTGGGGCTGGCTCTGGGTGCCTATGGCCTGACCCAGGCCTGCCTGCAAATCGCCTGGGGCTCCGCTTCAGATCGCTGGGGCCGCAAGCCTGTGATCGTCACCGGACTGCTGCTGTTTGCCCTGGGTAGTGCCGTGGCAGCACTGGCTCCGGACATTTACTGGATCATCGCCGGCCGGGTCCTGCAGGGTTCTGGTGCCATCTCCGCCGCCGTCAGCGCCCTGGCCGCCGACCTGACCCGGGAACAGCACCGCACCAAGATCATGGCCATGATCGGCTCCTCCATTGGCCTGGTGTTCGCCGGTTCTCTAGTAGCTGCCCCCATCCTCTATCACCTGATCGGCATGAGCGGCCTGTTCTGGCTCACCGGTTTCCTGGCCCTGGCTGCCATCTTCGTGCTGCTCAAGGTAGTGCCCCCCGCACCGCCACCGTCCCAGGGCACCCCAGTCCCCCTGTCCAGCGTTCTGTTTGACCCGCAACTGGCACGCCTCAACTTTGGCGTCTTTGCCCTGCACCTGACCCAGACGGCCATGTGGGTGCTGATTCCTGCTGCCCTGGTCCACTTCGCCGACCTGCATGTCTCCGATCACTGGAAGGTCTATCTACCCGCCGTGCTGTTCTCCTTTGTGGTCATGGTGCCCGCCGTCATTGCCGCCGAAAAACACGGCAAGATGAAGCCTGTTTTCCTGGGGGCCATCGCCCTGCTGATCCCCGTGCAGGCCGGGTTTTATTTTGCCGGTGAAAATGTCTGGACCCTGGCCCTGTGGCTCACCCTGTTCTTCGTGTCCTTCAACATTCTCGAAGCCACCCAACCCTCCCTGATTTCCCGCATCGCCCCGCCCCAGGCCAAGGGCAAGGCCCTGGGGCTCTACAACACCCTGCAAGCCCTGGGCCTTTTTGCGGGAGGCACCCTGGGTGGCCTGCTGGCCAAACACTTTGGCAGCGGTGCCGTGTTCTCCGCCTGCGGCGCCCTGGCCCTGGTCTGGCTGGGCCTGGCCCAGAGCCTGATCATTCCTGCCAGCAAGAGAACAGTGGGCAAGGCTGCCTGATCCGAAAAAATTCGCAGGCATTGCCCCCTGCCTGTTTTTTTCCTAGAACAGACGCTCCACCACATTGCGATGTTCAATTAAGTCCCGTACGGATGCGTCAGTCGGAGAAATACTGCCCAAAGAGCATTCGCCGGGCACATAGTCAGTATCTTGCCCACTGAGCAACGGACACTGAGCAAATAGACCCGCTGCCCAATCGGAAAAAGCTCGCACCTTGGGTGACAGGTGCCGATTCTGAGGATAGAGCACGGACAGTGGCAGAGGCTCCGGTTTCAGGTTAGGCAGAATTTCGATCAACTCCCCCCGCTCCAGGTACGGCAACGCCATGAAGCGTGCAGCCTGAACCAAACCAAAGCCCTGCAAGGCAAGCGCCATGTAGGCTTCGGCATCATTGACTGCAATCGAACCGGGCACTTTGATGTGGTGCACTTCTCCATCAACGACATGATCC
>QKDJ01000118.1 GCA_003252145.1 Azovibrio restrictus | reverse complement strand
GAACAGGGCAATGAAATTTTCGATCTCCCCGGTCTTGCCCCGCACCGCGCTGATGGAAAGCCATTTGGGGTAGGTGGAGCCGTCCTTGCGCCGATCGATAATTTCGCCCGACCAGCTGCCATTACCCAGGATGGCGGACCACATGTCCTTGTAGAACTGGTCATCATGGGCACCGGAACGCAGCACGGCCGGGGTTTTACCGATCACATCCTCGGACTTGTAGCCGGTCGTGCGCTCGAAGGCCGGATTCACGGAGACGATGCAGTTGTTGCGGTCCGTCACCACGATGGATTCGGCGCTGTGCTGGAACACCTGCTTGGCCAGGGCCAGATCCCGCTCGGCCTGCTTGCGGTCCGTCACGTCCCGGCCAATGATCACCAATCCACGCCGGGAGCCATCCGCCATGAAGATGGGCGCTTTGATGGTGTCGAACACCAGCTCCCGACCATCGCCCCCGTGCAGGATTTCGTCGTGACGGCATCCATGCCCCGAAGCCCAGGCTTCCTGATCGGTCTTCTGAAACAGATTGAGCAGATAGGCTTGAGCGGGACGACTGGCCGCCAGTTCCGCATCCGTATGCCCCCGATAAGCCCCCGGTGTGATGTCGAAAATACGCTGGGTTGCATGGTTGGCCTCCACCCAGCGGCCCTCTCCATCCTTGAACAGCACCAGATCCGGCATGTTGTCGATCAGGGTACGCAAACGCTGCTCAGCTTCGAACATGGCGGTTTCCCGCTTGGAGGCCTGGGTGACGTCCATGATCTGAACCATGCCGAACATTCCCTCGGCCCCCTGATCCAGAGGCAAGGCACAGATTTGCTGACGCAAAGGCTCAAGCCGCCCCCCCGAACCACTCAGGAACAAGGGGAAAAGCTCCTTGTGCAGCATGGAGGACAACAGGAAGGAACGTCCCTGCCCCACCACCTGACTCAGTACGGTCAACAGGTAGGAGTTCTTCAGCTCGGGAAAAATGTCATCGAGCCGCTGCCCCAGCGCCTGGTCCCTGGATACCCGAGCGGTCCGTTCCATCCAGCTGTTCCAGACCAGAACCCGCAATTCCCCGTCAAAAATCACCTGGCCGGTCATGGCCTGGTCCAGGGCTGCCGCGGCCAAGCGGGTGGACAAATCGAGACTATGGCTGCTGGACACGAATGCAGTCCTCAGAGATGAGCTTCAAGAAAACGAGCTACTGCCTGCTGCAAAACGGCCATGGCTTGCTGATCCAGCAGAAATCCCACATACCCGTCGATATCCCGATGGCGGATGGAAAAGAGCATATGGAGCAGCATCATTTCGTTGCCCTCCAGCTCTTCCATGACTTCCGCAGCCGTGCCCTTGAGCAACATGGGCACCTGGGTGGTCAAACGACACTCCAGCAGATCTCCCATGGCTCCCAGGCAGGCATTGAGGACCAGATTGGCCACTTCCAGCAGGGCATCCTGGGCCAGGTCGCCCATCTGCATACCAGCCAGATGGTCGGGCACAACCACCCGTACCAGGTCGTAACTCTTGCTTTCGGTAAATATCAGCAAGGCGTTGGATTCGATTGCGCCCCCATAGGGCTGCAATACGGCACAAACCCTGTCCGTAGGCGCCAGACCGAAACTCCCCAAAGCGGTGCACTTATCCACCACCTTGAGTTCGGGAACGGAAAGTAGCACTTCCCCCTCCACCATACGACTCAGGACTGCAGCAGCAGCCCCGACCCCTACATTGAAAGTTTCCCCCAGAGCATCCAGCTCCAGTTCGGTCCACTCACGACTCATGATGCATCGTGGCCCACGGCTGCCAACAAGGCCTCCACGGAAACCGGCGTCACCGGTTTGGAAATGAAGGCAACCCCCAGGTCAGCAGCCCGCTGCCGCACCGGTTCCTGAACATTGGCGGAAAAGAGAGCCATGCGTCCCTTAGCGCCCAGGGTGCGCAATTGCTCCACCAACCCAAAGCCATCCACGCCCGGCATGTTGATGTCGATGGAAAAGATATCAAAGGCCTCTTGAGCCGCCAGGGCCAATGCCTCGGCAGCATTGGGGGCCTCGGTTACAGACCAGTCCGGATGCTTGTCCAGAATTACGGCACGAATAATGGTCCGCGCCACCTTGCTGTCGTCTACCACCAAAACCTTCATGTGCTTGCCCTGTCTGCTGTATGCCGGCCTGAAAACCTTTCGATTATCCTGCTGCCTTGGCTGGCGTCAAGCCAATTTCTTGGCGCCAGCCCGCCTTACCTCAAGCCACTCAGCGCTGAATGAACTCGACCTTATAACCGTCCGGGTCTTCAATAAAGGCAATCACCGTGGTGCCGTGCTGCATGGGGCCTGCTTCACGAATGACTTTGCCCCCCTTGGCCTTGACTTCAGCACAGGCTGCAGCGGCATCGGGCACCTCCAAAGCGATATGCCCAAAGCCATTACCCAGCTCGTAGGAGGTGGTATCCCAGTTATGGGTGAGTTCCACCACAGCCTCTTCGGATTCCGGGCCGTAGCCCACGAATGCCAGGGTAAAACGCCCTTCCGGATAATCCTGGCGGCGCAGCAGCTGCATGCCCAGCACTTCGGTGTAGAACTTGATGGAGCGGTCCAGGTCACCAACCCGGATCATGGTGTGCAACATGCGCATGAAAATCTCCTTGGGAAATAGGATCAATAAACGGGCAGTTCAGGAGCCAGGCGACGCAAAGCGGTCCTGGCCTGACGCCAGTCGGGAAAATGGGCTTCCACCACAGACCAGAAGCGGGGGCTGTGGTTCATCTCTTTCAGGTGGGCCAGTTCATGGACCACCACGTAATCAATCAGGGCAGGCTCGAAGTGCATGAGCCGCCAGGAGAGGCGAATCTCCCCCTTGCTGTTGCAGCTCCCCCAGCGGGTGCGCGCCGAGGACAGGAACAGGGGCGGCAGAGGCAGCCCCATGCGAGCAGCCCAGATTTCCAAACGCGCTTGCAGATAAGTCCTGGCCTTGGGTTTGATGGCACGCAGCAAAGCGGTTTCCAGGGACAAGGTTGCAGGCACCTTGAGGGTCTGCTCCTGCCAGCAGACTCGCTTCGAAAGGGCATCCTGGCGCAAGGTCACGGGCGCCCCCAGCCAGGGAAAGGTGCTGCCATCCTGTAGGGGTGCTGTCGCAGGTTTATCTTGCCAGCGAGCCAGTTTATCCAGCACCCACTTCCCGTGCTTGTGCAGCAGGGCTTCAATATCCTTCAGGGTAGCGCGCTGAGGGGCTCCCACCCGCAGGCCCCGATGATCCACACTCAGGCCTATGGTACGGCGCCGGCTGCGGCAAAGGACATAGTCCACTGGCTGGCCACAAATTTCCAGTCGATAGGGACGACCAGAAGCGGAATCCTGTGTTGCCACCTTAAACCTGGATAGGAGCTGCCTCTTGCGGGGCCGATGCTGCCGGATAACGGTGAGGAGAGAGCTGACGCATTTCGCCTTCGATCCAGGCCTCCACGGCCTGATTCACCTGGGAGTCCTTCAGGCCTTGAGTGTCAATGGCCGGCCCGATACTCACGGTAATGGTGCCCGGGCGGATCAAGAAGGCCTTCTTGGGCCAGATTTCCCCGGCGTTGTGGGCCACGGGCAACACAGGCGTTCCCGTCTTGGTGGCCAGATAGGCTGCACCAGGTTTGTAGCGCACGGTCTGGCCGGGCGGCACCCGGGTACCTTCCGGGAACACCACTACCCAGATGCCTTGCTCCAAGCGCTCCTTGCCTTGCTCCAGCATCTGCCGCAGGGCTTCCTTGCCGGCGCTGCGGTCAATGGCAATCATGCGCAAGGCCTTCAGGCCCATGCCGAAGAAAGGTACGCTGAGCAGTTCCTGCTTCAGCACAAATACCGTGGGAATGAAGATGGCCTGCAAAGCTACCGTCTCCCAGGCCGACTGGTGCTTGGACATGACCAGCACAGGATGCTCGGGAATATTCTCGCGCCCCCGGACTTCCATCTTGACCCCCAGCACCCAACGCACCAGACCCATGAAACCGCGCCGCCAGAGCCCCACAGTGAAGAAGCGGGCGCGCAGGGGCAACAAGGTCAGCAGGGTCAAGGCAATGCCAGCGGGAATGGTCAGCAGGCAGGCGCCAAACCAGAACAGGGTGGAGCGTAAATAGATCATGAGCGGGACAAGATGTGATCAACGGCCGTCGCCAGATCGGCAAATTCCTGGGTCCCCTCCGGCAGATTGCCGTCGGCCTTGGTTTTTTCCCCCTTGCCGGTCAGCACCAACATGGGCTGGCAACCCACTGCCGAACCGGCCTGGAGATCCCGCAGGGAATCACCCACGGTAGGCACTCCGTTCAGGTCCACATTGAAACAGGCAGCAATGCGCTTGAACATGCCGGGATTCGGCTTGCGGCAATCGCACTTGGAGTCGGCCGCATGGGGGCAGTAAAAGATGGCATCCACCCGGGCGCCCACGGCGGCCAGGGCCTTGTGCATCTTCTCGTGGATGGCATTCAGGGTGTCCATGTCGAACAGGCCCCGGCCCACGCCGGACTGGTTGGTGGCCACCACCACCCGGTAACCGGCCTGGTTCAAGCGGGCGATGGCTTCCAGACTGCCGGGATTGGGCTTCCATTCGGCCGGACTCTTGATGTACTGGA
>QKDJ01000309.1 GCA_003252145.1 Azovibrio restrictus | reverse complement strand
GACAAAAGTCTGGTTGGCAGCTCCGGGTAAGCTTTGGAAATAGCCCCAGACTCCGTAATGCTGGGGATGGCTGGCCGGGCCGCTCCAGGCCTGGAGTTCAGCTTCCGCCACGCTGAAGGAGACCACCGGAATCTGTTGCCGGGTCGGAGTGTTCAAGGCCTGGAACAGGGCCAGATTGCTGTCCCCATTGACCGTATTGAGGATCACGTCCGGGTGTTGGGCTTCAATGTCGGCACCGATGTCATCAAAGTCCATACTGCCCAGGGGCCGGTAGCGTTCGGCCAGGATGCTGCCGCCAGCGGCAGTGACCAGATCCTTGACCAGCAGGTTGGCCGCATGGGGAAAGATGTAGTCCGAGCCCACCAGATAGACCCGCTTGCCAAAAGTGTCCATGGCCCAGCGAGCCCCGGGAATGATCTGCTGATTGGGGGCAGCCCCCGTGTAGATGATGTTGGGGGATTGCTCCAGTCCTTCGTACTGGACCGGGTAGAACATCAGGTGATTGAGGCGCTCCACCACGGGCAGGACAGCCTTGCGGCAGGCCGAAGTCCAGCAGGCGAAGAGGGCGCTCACATGTTCCTGGGTGATCAGGCGTTCTGCCTCGGCGGCAAAAACATCCCAGTCCGAGCGGCCATCGGCAATCACCAGTTCCACGGGACGGCCCAGTAGCCCGCCCTGGGCATTGATTTCCTCGGCAGCCAATTGCAAGGCATCCACCAGAGGGCGCTCACTGGCGGCCATGGTGCCCGTGAGGGAATGCAGTACGCCGACACGGATGGGGGGTTTGGTTTCTGGATGGGTGAGCGTCCATGCCAGCGCCAAGGCGGCAAGTACAGCTAATGACAGCGCAAGTTGGCGGTAGGAACGGACCATGGGCGCAGCGGGCCGGATACTTTAAAAACCCCGTCATGGTACTACTGTTTATAGGGATATATGCCTTTGGGCAGGGTGGGCCCGCCTGGGCATAGCAGAAATGTAACAGTCCTAAAGTGAGCAAATCCGGTGGTTAGGGCATAAAATCAGACAGGATGGTTAAAACAAAAGAGGAGAGGATCATGAGCTATCACGTCATCGTGGAATTCGGAAAAGACAAGGCTTACGATTTCAAGGCGGCTTCTGCCGAAGTCAGCATCACCACCCCGGAGGAGGCCCGTGGCTGGCTGGAAAAAGAGTTCAGTGCCATGGGGTGCGAGATCACCAGCCCCACCGGCAAGATTCTCATCATCGACAAATTGCTGGCCGTGGCCCAGAAAGCCGGTCAGACCCGTTTTGCTGATGCGGATGAATGGGCCCGGCAATACGCCCGCAACGTGGCCCTGACCCTGGGGCGCGACCTGGTGCGGGTGGATGTGGAGCACATGCGTCTAGGTTATTGAGTTTTATGAGTAAGGCATTTACACGGGAAGATGACGGGGACGACGAGGATGAGGCGCTTTCTCCGTCCCTGAAACTGCCGCCGGGCAGCAAGAACTACATCACCCCAGCCGGCCATGCCCGGCTGGTGGAGGAGCAGGATTTCCTCATCAGGACCGAGCGGCCCAAGATTGTGGAAGTGGTGGCCTGGGCGGCTTCCAACGGGGACCGTTCCGAAAATGGGGACTATCTCTACGGCAAGAAACGTCTGCGGGAAATCGATCGGCGTATCCGTTTTCTGAACAAGCGCCTGGATAACGCCCAGGTGGTGGATCCCACGGTTCAGGGGGATAACGACCAGGTCTTCTTTGGCGCTACCGTCACCCTGAGCTGGGACGGGGGCGACGAGCAGATCTACAGCATCGTGGGCATTGATGAGGCGGATGCCTCCCGGGGGCGCATCAGCTGGATTTCGCCTCTGGCCCGGGCCCTCATCAAATCCCGGGAAGGGGATTCCATCCGCTTCCAGACCCCGGCCGGGGTGCGGGATATTGATATTCTCGAAGTGCGCTATCTGAGCCTGGAGTAGTCAGCCCTTAACAGGCTGCAACGGCCTTTACCTGCTTTTGCCTGATTTTGCTTTTTCGGGCCTTTAGGGCTGAGCAGAGGCTGGGCAGACTCCGATTGTTCCTCTATCGGAGTTCTGCCATGGCCCCTCGTCTTTCCTCTGTTCTGACCATTACCCTGTTGAGCCTCTTGTTGGGAGCCTGTGCCGGACCCATGGGAGGCCGGGAAGGTGGCCCCAATGGCCCAGGAGGGCCGGGGCAAGGCTTTAATGGCACAGGGCCCGGAGAGCGTGGCGGCATGGGTGGCATGTCCGTGGTGGAGCAACTGCGGGAGCAATTACGGGAAACGGAAAGCGCCCTCCAGCTGACCCCCAAGCAGGCGGTGCTCTGGGACGCCTATCAGGAAAGTGTCAGCGCCCTGATGGCTGATCAACTGCGACTGGCTCCTCATCAGGTGCCCCATCAGGCAGCGCCCCGGCAGATCGAAGCCAAGGCGGCCACGGTGCGCAATCGTCTCGCCGCTCTGGAGCAGCTGATCGAACGGGCCGATGCCCTGTACCAATCCTTGAACGACGAGCAGAAGCAGGTGGCCGACCAGCGTTTGGTGAATACGGTCCCCGAGCTGTACTCCAGCATTTCCTGCCAGGGTGCTGGTGAGAGTGGCAGCCGGGATCGGGGCGGCATGGGCCCGGGTTCCGGCGGTATGCGCGGGCAGGGGGGTACTGGAGGTATGGGTGGCATGGGTGGCGGTGGTCGCTTCTGAGTCCCCGCCCTGAACAATTTGCCATGCCGGGGGCTTGAAATCCCCTGGCATGCCCCCATCTCGTCTCCCATCTTGAACCTCTGAGACACAAAGGGAGACTACACACATGACCGTCGCCAGCAAGGAGACCCTGGGCTTTCAGGCCGAAGTGAAGCAACTGCTTCACCTGATGATTCATTCCCTCTACAGCAACAAGGAAATCTTCCTGCGAGAGCTGATCTCCAACGCCTCCGACGCCTGCGACAAGCTGCGTTTCGAGGCCCTGAACAACAATGCCCTGTACGGGGATGATTCCGAACTGAAGATTCGCGTGTCCTTCGACAAGGATGCCCGCACCGTCACCATCTCCGACAACGGCATCGGCCTGTCCCGGGAAGAGGCCATTGCCCACCTGGGGACCATCGCCAAGTCCGGCACCAAGGAATTCTTCGGCGCCCTGACCGGCGAGCAGGCCAAGGACGCCCACCTGATTGGCCAGTTTGGCGTGGGTTTCTACTCCGCCTTCATCGTGGCCGACAAGGTCAGCGTGGTGTCCCGCCGGGCCGGGCTACCCGCCGACCAGGCCGTGTGCTGGGAATCCGGCGGCGAGGGCGACTTCTCCGTGGAAATGGTGGAAAAGGCCGGTCGCGGTACCGAGGTCACCCTGCACCTGCGCGAGGGTGAGGACGATTTTCTCAACGCCTGGCGTCTGAAGTCCGTCATCCGCAAGTATTCCGACCACATCACCCTGCCCATCCTCATGGCCGGCGAGAAGTGGGACGAGGAAAAGAAGGAGCAGGTGCCCAGCGGCGAAGATGAAACCGTCAACAAGGCCAGCGCCCTGTGGGCCCGCAGCAAGTCCGACATCTCCGAAGAGGAATACACGGAGTTCTACAAGCACGTGGGTCACGACTTCGAAGACCCCCTCACCTGGGTCCATGCCAAGGTGGAAGGCAAGCAGGAATATACCCAGCTGCTGTACGTGCCCGGCCGTGCCCCCTTTGACCTCTACGACCGCAACGCCCGCCACGGTGTGAAGCTGTACGTGAAGCGCGTCTTCATCATGGACGATGCGGAAAAGCTGATGCCCCTCTACCTGCGCTTCGTGCGCGGGGTGGTGGATTCCGCCGACCTGCCCCTGAACGTTTCCCGGGAAATTCTCCAGGAAAGCAAGGACATCGAAGCCATCCGTAACGGCTGCACCCGCAAGGTGCTGTCCATGCTGGAATCTCTGGCCGACAGCGACGAGGCGGAAGAGAAGGAAAAGTACGCCAAGTTCTGGGGCGAATTCGGCAGGGTGCTGAAGGAAGGCGTGGGCGAGGACTTTGCCAACAAGGAACGCATTGCCGGCCTGCTGCGCTTTGCCTCCACCCATGCTGACACCCCTGACGAAACCGTGTCCCTCAAGGACTACCTGGGCCGCATGAAGGAAGGTCAGGAAAAGATTTACTACGTCACAGCCGAATCCTTCAAGGCCGCCCAGAACAGCCCCCATCTGGAAATCTTCCGCAAGAAGGGCATCGAAGTGCTGCTGCTTTCCGACCGGGTGGATGAATGGGTGGTGGGTAGTCTCACCGAGTTCGAAGGCAAGGCCCTGCAGTCCGTGGCCAAGGGTGGTTTGGACCTGGGCTCCCTGGAAGACGAAGCCGAGAAGAAGGAAGCCGAAAAGGCCGCCGACGAGTACAAGGAACTGATCGAGAAGGTGAAGGCCTCCCTGGATGGCCGGGTGAAGGACGTGCGCGTCACCCATCGCCTGACCGACTCTCCCTCCTGTCTGGTCACCGAAGACTTCGACGTGTCCGGCAACCTGGCCCGCATCCTCAAGGCTGCCGGCCAGAAGGCGCCGGAAACCAAGCCTATTCTGGAAATCAACCCCAACCACCCGGCCGTGCAGCGCTTGAAGTATGAAGAAACCCGCTTCGATGACTGGGCCGCCCTGCTGTTCGAGCAGGCCGAACTGGCCGAAGGGGGCCAACTGGAAGACCCGGCTGGTTTCGTGAAGCGGATTAACGACCTGATGCTGGCCCTGTCCGGCAAGTAAATCGCCTCGCGGTAG
>QKDJ01000038.1 GCA_003252145.1 Azovibrio restrictus | reverse complement strand
CCCATGTTTTCAGCCTTCGTGCGGGACGTGACCGAGCGCAAGCGGGCCGAGGCGGATGTGCTGCAGGCCCTGGAGCGGGCCGAGGAGTTGAGCGAGCTGAAGAGCCGATTCGTGGCCATGACCTCCCACGAGTTTCGCACGCCCCTGACGGTGATTCAGTCCTCCATGGACCTGCTGCGGGAATGCCGTGATCAGCTGGGGCCCGATCAGCAAAATCAGTTGATTGATGATGTCTGCCGTTGTGTGACGCGCATGAAACACATGCTGGATCAGGCCTTGCTGGTGGAAAAAGCCGACGAGCGACGGGTGAACTACCATCCCGAGTCTTTGGACCTGGAGCATTGGTGCCAGGC
Organism: Azovibrio restrictus; assembly: GCA_003252145.1. Classification (GTDB taxonomy): domain Bacteria; phylum Pseudomonadota; class Gammaproteobacteria; order Burkholderiales; family Rhodocyclaceae; genus Azovibrio; species Azovibrio restrictus_A. The sequence continues at coordinate 4,368 of QKDJ01000038.1, read as the reverse complement.
ACTGATCCAGGAAATGGCGCGCAGTGATCAGGGGGGAGAGCGGATTTGCCTCCACATCACAGGTAGTCCCTTGGCTTGTCTGGCGGATGAACGCCTGCTGCATCAGATTCTGGTGAACCTGCTCAGCAATGGCTTGAAATATTCCCGGGTGGACCAGCTGGTGCGACTGGAGCTGGACTTTGCCCCCGGCCGGATTCGTTTCTGTGTGGTGGATCAGGGGATCGGCATTCCGGAGGCTGATCAGGCCCGGCTCTTTCAGTCCTATTTTCGGGCTAGCAATGTGGGTTCCATTGCCGGAACGGGGCTGGGGCTTGCCATCGTAGCCAAGGCGGTGGAACTGCATGGAGGCTCGCTGGAGTTTGCGAGCGAAGCGGGCGTGGGCAGTCGCTTTGGTTTCAGTCTGCCCTTGTTTTCCAGTGCCGGCCCTTTGTGAGTCCTTGTGCGTGCCTCCCCCCGTGAATTATTTCAGCCTTGGAGAGGCTTATCCCTGCTGCTGCCAGTAGCGTGGCTCCAGTTGCAGGTTTTCCTTGTCGGAGGCAAGCCAGAGCTGTTGCTCCTGGATCGTGCAGGAGAGCGTCATGGTGCGCTCTGCCAGAGCAGCCAGGGCTTGGCTCTGTTCAGGGGGTAGGTTCAGGACCTGAAGCTTTTCCTGTTTGCCCAGGGCGGTCTGATTTTGCTGCCACCAGATATCAGCCTGGCGGCCGCCATAGGTCAGGATGCTCACCCGGTCAGCCCGGCCACAGGCCCGGCGCAGGCGTTTTTCGTCCGGTAGACCCACCTCGATCCAGTGGGTAATGCGGCCTGTCAGATCCTGTTCCCACAGGTCAGGTTCGTCTTCATCGGACAGGCCCTTGCAGAAACTCAGGTTTTCCGAGGCGAACAGGGTAAAGGCCAGCAGCCGGACCATCAGGCGCTCGTCCGTTTCAGAGGGATGGCGGGCCAGGGTCAGGCTGTACTGACCGTAATGTTGGCGATCCAGGTCGGAAAGCTGCAGTTCCGCCTTGAAAATGGTGGCCTTTAGTGCCATGGTCATACCCGATAAAAGCTGAGGGGCGGATTGTAACTTAGCTGTTCATAGCGCCAGCCAAACTCTACGCGCTTGCTCGCCCATTAGATGAGGATGTCTAGAGGCGTAGGCTGGCTTATAACTTTTGTATAGTTTAAAGTCCGGGAATGGGAATGAATCCTTATTTCTTGAGTCAGGGACTAAGGGGCCTCAAAGGCCTCGCGTTGCGTGCGGCCTCCTCGTGGAGGAGCGTGGCCCTGGTGTCGTTCCTGCTGTTCTTCATCCCCGCCTCCATGGCGGTGGTCATGGCCAGGAACGATCTTTTGTCCTCCTTGTTCCACAAACACACGGCCATCATGTTGTTTGTGGACCCCAAGAATGGCGAAATCGTGGATGCCAATCAGGCAGCTTCCGATTTCTATGGTTATCCCCTCGAAACGCTCCGGAAGATGGGCGTCCAGCAATTGAACGTGCTGCCCCCCAAGGATGTGGCGGCCGAGCGGGAGCGTGCCCAGGCGGAGGCGCGCAATTATTTTGTCTTCCCCCATCGTTTGGCCAATGGGGCTGTTCGTACCGTAGAGGTTTATTCCTCGCCAATTGTTCTGGATAGCGGTCGTCAGGTGCTGTTTTCCATCATCCATGATGTGACGGATCGGGTGCTGACGCCTGAAGAGCAGCGCCTATATCAACAACGTCTGGAGCAGGCCCTGGATCTGCATGCCAAGCAGCAGGACGCGCAACGACGCCAAGAGCGTTTCTATTTCGTAGGTGGCCTGTTGGTTGCCCTGGTGGTGATCCTGCTGTTGGGGGGCTCCATGTTGCGGCGGCGCCGGGTTGAGGCCAAGTTGGCGCACCGGGAGGAGCAGCTTTCCACCCTTATCGATGCCATGCCGGACATCGTCTGTTTCAAGGATGGCGAGGGGCGCTGGCAGCGGGCCAACAAATTCGACCTGAACCTGTTCCATTTGCAGGATGTGGCTTACGAAGGCAAGACCGACGCAGAGCTGTCCCAATATCAGGACTTTTACCGGGAAGCTTTGCTGGGTTGCCGGGCTTCTGATGAGGAGGCCTGGGAAGCTGGCGTCATGGTGCGCTCGGAAGAAGTGATACCGGTTCCCGATGGGCCCAGCAAGATTTTTGACATCATCAAGGTGCCTCTTTTCCATGAGGATGGCAGTCGTAAGGGGCTGGTGGTGGTGGGGCGCGATGTGACCGAGCGCAAACAGGCGGAAGCGGAAATCGAGCGCCTCGCCTATTTCGACTCCTTGACCGGCTTGCCCAATCGTCGCCTTTATCTGGACCGTCTTGAAAATGCGGCGACTGCCGCCCAGCACAGCCGTCGTTACGGCGCCGTGTTGTTCGTGGACCTGGATGACTTCAATACCTTGAATGATGCCCGAGGCCATGAGGTCGGTGACCTGGTGTTGCAGCAGACGGCCCAGCGCATCCGGGCCATTCTCAATGAAACCGATACGGTGGCCCGTTTTTCCGGTGACGAGTTCGTGGTGCTGTTGCCTGATCTGTCCGCCCATGAGCACCTGGCCATGGACCAGGCCCAGACCATGGGTGAACATATTCGCCAGGCTTTGGCCATGCCTTTCCCCGTGGGTGGACGCGAGGCGGCTCTGGCTGCCTGTGTGGGCGTGACCCTGTTCCCCACCCTGGAGCGAGCCGGGGCCAAGGATTTGATCAAATTTGCCGATACGGCCATGCATCAGGCCAAGATGGCGGGTCGTAATCAGGTCCGTTTCTTCGAGGTGGGCATGCAGTCCCGGGTGGAAGCGCGCTTCGCCTTGGAAGGGGACTTGCGCCAGGCCTTGGCCCAGGAGCAATTCCAGGTCTACATCCAGCCCCAGGTGGATCGGCATGGTCGCATCTGCAGCGGTGAGGCATTGCTACGCTGGACCCATCCGGAACGGGGCGCTGTTTCGCCGGCGGCCTTCATTCCCGTGGCCGAGGAAACCGGGCTGATTGTGACGCTGGGAGACTGGGTGCTGGAGGCCTCGTGCCGCCTGCTCAACCATCCTCTGGTGCAGGAGCGCCAACTGCATATCGCGGTGAATGTGAGTCCCCGCCAGTTCCACCGGCCCGATTTCGTGGCCCGGGTGAAGCAGATTCTGGCAACCACCGGAGCCAATCCCAGCGCCTTGACCCTGGAAGTGACCGAAGGGCTGGTAATCGACAATCTGCACCAGACCGTGGCCACCATGGGGGAACTGCGGGCCTTGGGCATTCATTTTTCCATCGACGATTTCGGTACGGGCTACTCGTCCCTGTCCTACCTGAAGCGCTTGCCTCTGAATGAACTCAAGATCGACAAGACCTTTGTGCAGGATGCACCGGAGGACCCCAGCGATGCGGCTCTGGTGGATGTGATTCTGTCCGTGGCCAAGCATCTGAGCCTGAAGGTGGTGGCGGAAGGGGTTGAAACCCAGACCCAGGCGGATTTCCTCTTGAATCGGGGAGATATGCTGCTGCAGGGCTATCTGTATGGGCGGCCCATGCCTATGGACAAGTTCCTGGAACAATTGGGCGCGGTCTCCTGAGTTTGCTCAGAAGCAAAGGTTTGAAGTCAGGTTAGACGGTGGCAGGGTGCTGCGGGCGGGGGAGTGTCACAGGACAACCGCTGTCCTGCAGCAGGGCAAGGAGTGGGGCCGGTGCTACGGGGCGGGAGCAGAGATAACCCTGGTATTCATCGCAGCCGTCCTGTTCCAGATGCTGCAATTGGGCTAGTGTCTCCACCCCTTCCGCAATGACCTCGATGCCCAGGCTATGGGCCAGGCTGATGATGGCGCGGATGATGGACTGGTCCTGGTTGTTGTGTTCCAGGTCGGCCACGAAGGAGCGGTGAATTTTCAGCTTGTCGATGGGGAGGGTCTTCAGATAGGCCAGGGAAGAGTAGCCCGTGCCAAAGTCGTCGATGGAAATACGGACCCCCATGGCCTTCAGACGATTCAGCATTTGGGTGGCTCCCACCGAGTCCTCCATCAGCACCCCTTCGGTCAATTCCAACTCCAGCCATTCGGGAGCCAATCCTGTTTCCCGCAAGGTGTTGGCCACCAGGGTAGGCAGGGTGGGCTGACGGAATTGGACGCCGGAGATATTGACGGCCATGACCATGGGCGGCAGGCCGGCATCCTGCAAGGCCCGGGCCTGGTTGCAGGCAGTGCGCAACACATATTCACCTAGAGGGGTGATAAGACCGGAGTCTTCGGCCACCGGGATGAAAATGTCCGGAGGAATCACCCCCATTTGGGGATTGTTCCAGCGAGCCAGGGCTTCCAGTCCCACCACTCTGCCACTGCGAATGGAAACCTGGGGCTGGTAGTAGAGGGTGAATTCCCCTTTGCTCAGACCATCCC
>QKDJ01000329.1 GCA_003252145.1 Azovibrio restrictus | reverse complement strand
GTGGCCCGCCTGACCCATACCCAGTCCGCTTTCGGGGCCGAATATGACTCCCTGGCGGACATGGTCAGCTTTGGCGTGGCGCCCGCCCTGGTGATTTACGAATGGGCCTTGACCGGCATGGGGCGGTTTGGCTGGATTGCCGCCTTTGTCTATTGCGCTGGCGCAGCCCTGCGTCTGGCCCGCTTCAACACCACGCTGGAAGTCATCGACAAGCGTTACTTCCAGGGCTTGCCCAGCCCCGCTGCTGCGGCCCTGGTGGCGGGTTTTGTCTGGGTCATGATGGACTTTGGTGTGGAAGGGGCTGACCTACGCTGGGTGGCTGCTTTCGTGACCATCTTCGCTGGGGTCACCATGGTGTCCAACTTCCGTTTCTACAGTTTCAAGGACATCAATCTGAGGAAGAGCGTGCCCTTCATCGTGGTGGCGGCTCTGGTCCTGGTATTCGTTCTGGTTTCTTCCTACCCGCCGGGCGTTCTGTTCGGCCTGTTCTGTCTATACGCCCTGTCGGGCTACGTGCTGCCCCTGGTGCAGTGGCTGCGCAAGAAGCCCTCCCGGGCCTGAGGTCTGCTAAGGACTTCCAAGTAATCTGGAGCATGACATGAAAGATCGTCTGGTCATTTTCGATACTACCCTGCGTGATGGGGAACAAAGTCCCGGCGCCTCCATGACCAAAGAGGAAAAGATTCGCGTTGCCCGGCAACTGGAAAAGATGCGGGTGGATGTGATTGAAGCTGGTTTTGCCGCTGCTTCTCCCGGTGACTTTGACGCCATTCGCGCCATCGCCGAAACCATCAAGGAATCCACGGTCTGCTCCCTGGCTCGGGCCAACGAGAAGGACATTCAGCGGGCCGGTGAAGCCATTCAGCCTGCTGCCAGGAAGCGCATCCACACCTTCATCGCCACCAGCCCCATCCACATGGAAAAGAAGCTGCGCATGACGCCGGATCAGGTAGTCGAGCAGGCGGTCAAGGCCATTGGCTGGGCCAAACAATATACGGATGATGTGGAATTTTCCGCCGAGGACGCAGGCCGTTCCGAAATCGACTTCCTTTGCCGCATTTTCGAGGCCGTGATCAAGGCCGGTGCCACCACCATCAATGTGCCCGACACCGTGGGCTACAACTTCCCCAACCAGTTTGCCGAGACCCTGCGCCAGTTGATCGAACGGGTGCCCAATGCGGACAAGGTGGTCTGGTCCGTCCATTGCCACAACGACCTGGGGCTGGCCGTGGCCAACTCCCTGTCCGCCGTGCTGGCCGGGGCTCGTCAGGTGGAATGCACGATCAACGGCCTGGGCGAGCGAGCCGGTAATGCTTCCCTGGAAGAAGTGGTGATGGCCGTGCGTACCCGGCCCGACATCTTCCCGGTGGAAACCCGTATCGAAACGAATCAGATCGTGCCGGCCTCCAAGCTGGTGTCCCAGATTACCGGCTACCCGGTGCAGCCCAACAAGGCCATCGTGGGCGCCAATGCTTTTGCCCACGAGTCCGGTATCCACCAGGACGGGGTGCTCAAGCATCGGGAAACCTACGAGATCATGCGCGCCGAAGACGTGGGCTGGACCCAGAACAAGCTAGTGCTGGGCAAGCACTCGGGCCGCAACGCCTTCAAGAGCCGTCTGGCCGAGCTGGGTATCGTTCTGGAGAGCGAAGAGGCCCTGAATGCCGCCTTTGCCAAGTTCAAGGTACTGGCCGACAAGAAGCACGAAATCTTCGACGAAGACCTCCATGCCCTGGTGTCGGATGAGGCGGTTACTCCGGCTCAGGAACATTACAAGCTGATCTATTCCCAGGTCTGCTCCGAAACAGGCGAGGTGCCCCATTCTCAGGTGACCCTGACCGTGGGTGGCCAGGAGCGCAAGGCGGACTCCGACGGTTCCGGCCCAGTGGATGCCACCTTCAAGGCCATCGAAAAAGTGGCCGCCAGCGGTAGCGAGCTCCTGCTCTACTCCGTCAATGCCATCACCACGGGTACCGATGCCCAGGGCGAGGTGACCGTGCGCCTTTCCAAGGGTGGGCGCGTGGTCAATGGCCAGGGGGCTGATACGGATATCGTGGTAGCTTCCGCCAAGGCCTATCTGAATGCCTTGAACAAGCTGCATTCCTGCAGCGGTAAAGTGAATCCCCAGGGGGATGTGTGATTCCAGGGCAGATGTCCTGAAACTAAAAAGCCGGGTCGCCCCGGCTTTTTTATTGTTCCGGTGATGGGGGCGGTCGCTGTCGGCTGGGGGCACTCAAGCGGGCATAGATGACCACGCTGACAAAAAAGACGATGGCCAGCAGGCATTCAATCAGGGCCAGACCCTGGCTGGGGCCCGTATCGCTGGTGGCCCGTACGCTGCCTTCCATCACATAGAGCAGGGCCAGCAGGGAAGAGACCTGGTAAGTGTAGCGACGGCCCTTGAGGATGCCGAACAGCACGGCCAGGAGAGGAAAGGTCTTGGCCATCATCCAGGAACCACCGGGTTTCAGGGGGGCAAGCCAGATTTCCCAGAGCAGGCAGAGGAAGATGAGGGCGATCAGGCTGATGCTGGCGGTCAGTTGCAGGCGTTTGAGCATGGGAAGTGGGGTGATCAAGCGGAAAGTTTGAGAACCATCTGGGCCAGGCGCTGGCCCTGGAGAAAGGCCAGGCGGGATTCTTCTGCAGAAAGTAGCGGGTTGCCTTGATCCCCGGCCACGTGACTGGCGCCGTAAGGGGTGCCGCCAGCCTTGGTGCTGGAAAGTTCATGCCAGGTATGGGGCAGGCCCATGAGCACCATGCCGTGGTGCAGCAGGGGCAGCATCATGGTGAGCAGGGTGGATTCGTTACCCCCGTGCAGGCTGCCACTGGAGGTGAAAACGGTAGCGGGTTTGCCCTCCAGGGTGCCGTTTTGCCAGGGAGCGATGGTGCCATCCCAGAAATACTTCATGGGGGCGGCCATGTTGCCGAAGCGGGTGGGGCTGCCCAGGGCCAGACCGGCACACTCCTCCAGGTCAGCCAGTTCCACATAGGGGGCGCCTTGAGGGGGAATGCAGGCCTCCGTGGCCTCACAGACGGCAGACACCTTGGGCACGGTCCGCAGCCGGGGCTGGGTGCCAGGGACGCTGTCGATGCCGCGGGCGATCTGTTCGGCCAGGGCCCGTACGGAACCCCTGTGAGAATAGTAGAGAACCAGGATGTCTTTCATGGTGGGCTATTATAGCGGCCCATGGCTCGACCTCTTTTGCGCATTCTCATCGCCCTGCCGGCAGACCTGGTCCGGGTATTCCGCCAGGAGCGCCTGCCCCAGGTGGCTGCCTCCCTGTCTTTCTCCACCCTCCTGACCCTGGTGCCCCTGGTGACCCTGGTGCTGGTGGTGGCCTCGTCTCTGCCCGGGTTTCAGGTGCTGGTGGGGCAGCTGGACAAGCTGCTCATGCAAACCCTGTTGCCGGGCAAGTCCGGCGGGGCTGTAGGCACCCAGGTGTTTCAGATGGCGAGTAAGGCCAGGCAACTTACCTGGCCCTGGGTGTTGGTGCTGGGGGGCATGGTATTCCTGTTGCTCCATACCCTGGAGGTGGCCCTCAATCAGATCTGGGGTATCAAGGAAGGGCGTCCTTGGATACGGCGTTTGCCCTTGTATGTGCTGGGTATGCTGGGCGTGCCCTTGCTGATGGGGGGGCTCACCAGTCTGGTGTCTTTCCTGATCAAGTTGGCCCTGGGCTGGAATGATGGTCTGGCTCCCCTGCAGGCTTCACTGTTGAAGTGGGGAAATTTCGGCTTGCTGGCGGCCTTCTTCGCCCTGTTCTACTTTGCCATGCCCCACACCCGGGTGAGCCGTTGGGCGGCGGCCTGGGGCGGGGTGCTGGTGAGTCTGGCCCTGGCCGGGATGCAGCAGGGCTTCCTCTGGTACCTGACCCGGGTGAGTTTTTATTCCAAGGTCTATGGCACCTTGTCTGCCTTGCCCATCTTCCTGATCTGGCTTTACCTGGCCTGGATCATGGTGCTGGGTGTGGCGGTTCTGGTGGCCAGCCTGGACGGGGCCCTCATGAAGCGTCGGGAACGATCGTGAAAACTTCGATGCGGCCCGTTTGTTCATTGACCTCACGGGCATTCACCTGACGGATTTCCAGGTTTTCCTTTTCGATCAGCAGGACCAGTTGCCGCTTGGGATCATTGACCACCCCTGCCGGGGCCAGCAGGACCGGCTCGTTACGTAGCGGGGGCAGCTCAGGCAGGATCAAGGCCCAGCTCTGTTCTTGATGATTCGGGTCTCCGGGAATGGCAAGCCGGGCCGGTGTGGCACTTGGTGCCAGAACCTGCAGGCCGATTTCCACGTGCTCCGGGTTTTCGGAAATGACCCAGCGCACCAGGCAGATCAGCCAGCGCTCGCTTCCGCCGGGTTCCGCTTCCGGACGCAGGGCCACCACATCCCCCACACGGGTGCGGGTCATCTTCCCGTGCAGATGCATGAGGGAATAGCCGTCCGGACTTTCGTTGGTGATCATCCATTCGCTGAAGTCCTCCTCCTTGGACTCCTCGGGGGTCTGGAGCATGCGCCACAGGCGTTTTAGTCCCACACAGAGGGTGGCTCGGTAGGATTGGCGCCGTCTGGGGAAGCGGCGTTTGCCGGGGCTGCCCCAATAGGCGGCTAGGCGCCGTAAGGTGCCTTTGCCAGCCACCGTGCCGGCAAAGGAAGGGAGTCCTAGAGTTTCAGGGCTCTGTCCTTCCATCAGGGATTGCAGGTGGGTCTTGGCCAGAATGGAGA
>QKDJ01000034.1 GCA_003252145.1 Azovibrio restrictus | reverse complement strand
CATCCGCCAGTTGAAGTCGAGTTCGGTCAGTTCTCGCTCGCAGCGGGCCACGTTGCCCATATAGGGGATGAAATCCTGCTTCAGGTGCTGCAACTGATCCTTGCTCTTGCCTTCCATGCCTACCTCCCTGAATGGTGACTGGCCCGCCGCTTCTGTGTCGGTCGGGCCAGCTTACATGAGTGTGCGCTGCAAAAACGTTAAGCGGTAGCTGCTGCTTCCTCCAGCAGTTCGCTCCATTCCGCTTCAATGATTTCCAGGCCCAGTTTCTTGCAGAAACGGCGCTCCTTGTCATTGGGTTCGGCAATCATCACCCAGCCGGCGGGACTGGCCGCAGCGTAAATGATGTCCGCCATCACCATGCGCTCCGTATCCCGGTTCAGACGCAGGCCCATGAGCAGGTATTGCTTGCCCACCCGCCGCTCCTTGAGGAAGCTGGGAATGGAGAAACCGCCCATCAACTCGGTGATGTAGTCCACGTAGTCCGCATCGGAAGCGATGTAGTTGGGGCTGGGAATGGGGGTGCCCATGGGTTTGAAGAGGATGGGCAGGGCAGGATTGGCTTGCTCCAGGGTCACTTCCTGATAGGCGCCGTCCTTGCGTTCATAGAGCTTGAAGCGGTAATCGGTACCCCCGATACGGGCGATGCCAACAATCAGGGTATGGGGAATGTCCGCATAGGAATCCTGGAGCTGGGTATCCCGGTTGATATCCACCACGTAGGGGGCTTGAACATCCTTGAGCCAGTCGTGCATCTTGGCCCGGGTCCAGGCAGTCTGACCGTAGGTGCGGGTCAGGAAGTTATTGACGGCGCTACGACCCCGCTTCAGCTCGATATTCATGGCCGCCCGGGGGAACTCATACATGAGCTTGGGGGACATGGGCTTGCCACCATTCATGGCGATGATCAGGGAATCACTGTCGGCAGGAATGGGTTGCCCCCCTTCAACGGCCACCACATCTTTCAGGGCGCCGCACCCAATATAGGGAACGATGGAGCCGTCCTTGAGGCCGGCGAGCAGCTTGTTGCGCAATTCTGGAGTCATTGTCGTTTCTCTTTGTGGGTTGGGTACTCATGCTTTAGCAATATCCGCACCGACCTGGAAAAGCCCGACATATAAAGGATGAACGCCATTTTTGAACTTCAGAAAAAAGGCCTTGTCGGGTTTGCGACAAGGCCTTTTTTAGCCTGCTAGAAGGTCGTGACTTCGACCCCGTAAACCCCACCCACCACAAGAAATTCATCCTCTCCCTTGAGGATGCCGGGCAGGAGCTGGCAGTGGAACAGCACTTTATGCACCGGCACCTGCAGGGTCAGGATGTAATCCCCGAACTCGCCGGCCCGATCCCGACTACGGGTAAAGGAGTTCAAACTATTGAAGAGCAGGATGGGGCGATCCCCCAAACCATTGGCCACCCGCTCGTGGTCATCCAGGTGATTCACCCCCCGGTACAGGGTCAGATGGGTTACGCCGGGTTGTTGCCGGGCAAATTCGTATTGGCAGTAGGCATAGACCAGATCCACCTGGGCTTCCAGGGCATTGGTCCCATAGAGTCCCTGGGCGCGCATTTCCGTGTAGCGCATATAACCATGACCCGATTGATCCCGCAGGGGCTCCCCGTGATAGCGGGGCAGCAGCCCAAAGCGGGACTCCACCCAGCCTTTCATCACGGCGCCTTCGCGACTGTCGGAATCGAAACTCCAGCCCCGCAGCATGCGGATGTAGTTGGCCTTGGCCCGTTGCTTGTGCCCTTCGCTCAGACCAGCCTCTTCCAGATGGTCCAGACAAAAGTGGACCGTTACATAGTCCTGGAAGATTTCCACCCGCCGTGCTTCCTCTGCCGTGGCCTCCAGACGCTGGAACAAATCCCGATGCAGCTCCTCCACCCCATCCAGCTTCAGGGGCACCGGATGCTGCTGATAACTAAGCCCCCCAAGAATCACCGCTGGCAGGTTGCAGCGGTTAATGGGTAGCCGGGCCTCCCGGGGCAATGTGGGGTCTTTGTCGGCAGACTTACAAAGCGTAGGGGAATTGTCGTATCCCACAGCCTCCTCCAAAACCCGACAATTTTTTTCTTTCATTTATAAATCAATTACTTAATTGTTATTCCAGGAGCTGGCACGGTCCGTGCAGTAGGTGTGGTGCGACCCCTTAGATTCCTCGCAATCGATCACTTCGACTGAATGAAAAGGAGATTACACCATGGCTAAACTGCGTCAATGCGCCATTTACGGCAAAGGCGGTATCGGTAAGTCCACCACCACCCAAAACCTGGTTGCTGCCCTGGCTGAAGCCGGCAAGAAGGTGATGATCGTGGGTTGCGACCCCAAGGCCGATTCCACCCGCCTGATCCTGCACAGCAAGGCCCAGACCACGGTGATGCACCTGGCTGCTGAAGCTGGCTCCGTGGAAGATCTGGAACTGGAAGATGTGCTGCAGACCGGTTACGGTGACGTGAAGTGCGTTGAATCCGGTGGTCCCGAGCCCGGCGTGGGCTGTGCTGGCCGCGGCGTGATCACCGCCATCAACTTCCTGGAAGAAGAAGGCGCCTACGACGAAGACCTGGACTTCGTGTTCTACGACGTGCTGGGTGACGTGGTGTGTGGCGGCTTCGCCATGCCCATCCGCGAAAACAAGGCCCAGGAAATCTACATCGTGTGTTCCGGCGAAATGATGGCCATGTATGCCGCCAACAACATCGCCAAGGGCATCGTGAAGTACGCCAACTCCGGTTCCGTGCGTCTGGCCGGCCTGATCTGCAATTCCCGCAAGTGTGACCGGGAAGATGAGCTGATTGAAGCGCTGGCTGCCAAGCTGGGCACCCAGATGATTCACTTCGTACCCCGCGACAACACCGTGCAACACGCTGAAATCCGCCGCATGACCGTGATCGAATACGATCCCAAGGCCAAGCAGGCTGATGAATACCGTGCCCTGGCACGCAAGGTGGTGGACAACAAGCTGTTCGTCATCCCCAATCCCCTGGAGATGGAAGAGCTTGAAGAGTTGCTGATGGAATTCGGCATCATGGATGCTGAAGATGAATCCATCGTGGGCAAGACCGCAGCCGAACTGGTTGCGTAAGTAGCACCACCCCGAAGGGTGCTTCGGGGTGCTTTCTCTCTCCAGTTTGGGCGGTTTCCTTCGACAGAGCCGCCCTTTTTTCATCATGACACCTCTGACTCGCGAACTTGCCCTGCGTATTGGTCTGGCGGCCCGCCATCTGAAGCTGCCCCCGCGTATCCTGGTGGCTGCCTTGCAGGAGGCTGTGGGCCTGCCTTTCACGGCGGAGGGGTTTCGTAATCTGGAGTGCCAAGGGCTGCGTTCAGCCTGTGGGCTTGCGGTCCGTCGGCATGGGGATGACAGCCTGGAAATGGCTTTGCGCTATCTCCAGGGGCTGTGCATGCCGGAGGTCACGGATGACCAAGAAACCGGTCGGGACGATTTTCCCATGCCCCCCTGCAGACCCGATGGCCTGCTCTGGGACATCGGCGTGGCCGTGCTGTCCCGGGATGGTCAGCATATAGACGGGGAACTGCCCGGTATCCGTCATTTGCGGATTTATCGACTCAACCCTGGCGGCATCCTGCTGGAAGGTCTGCGGCCGCTGACAGGCCCGCTTCCCCTGGCTACCGAGTTGGCCGGAATCACCGTGTTACTGGCCCGACAACTGGCGCCCGATGTCTGGGCTCATCTGGTTCGCGGGGGGGTACATCCCTTGTTGCGGGTGGGGGATAAGCCCATTCAGGCAGAGCTGGAACGCTTTCGTACCGCCCTCATCAGCAATCCACCGCCCTGGCTGGCCAAGCTCATGGGGCTGCCGGCCGAGCAGCGCCGTCGTTTCCGCCACTGGGATGTGGCGCCCGAGCGCCGGCTCAAACTGGTCCGCGCCTGAGTTCCCCGGGGCCGTTTTCCGCCCCTAATTGCCGTCCCTGCAGGGACTTTTCATCACCGGATGGCAACCGGTCTCTTCTGAACAATTTCCTTGAAAAAGGTACCGGTTGGTACAGCTTTTGGGCGGGGCTTTTTGCGCTTGGAACGAGGGGGTGCAGCTTCCTTAAAAGTCCCCGTAAATCAGGGGAATACCGTTATATACATGCTGCACGAAGTAGTACTTTCACCCGGGAAAAGTACATGAATGAACCCATAAAGAAGCTTTTGGAAGCGCATGAATAAACGAAGCTTTATGGTTTAAACAGAGGATGCATACCGTTATTTCTTTAAATTCATAGCGATAGCAATTTCTGGAGGATTTTCAGGCGGGATTGGCATGCTCCCTGCAATAAGAAGGTGCCTAGCATCGCAGTAATCGGCAGTCACCCCAAGACCCGCAAGGGTCCCTTTTAAGGAGAACGAAACATGCCAATGGTCCTTCTGAAGTGCGACAAGGACATTCCGGAGCGTGAGAAGCATATCTATCTCAAGGCCCAGAATGAGGATACCCGCGAGTTCCTTCCTATCGCCAATGCCGCCACCATCCCCGGCACCCTGTCCGAACGCGGCTGCGCCTTCTGCGGCGCCAAGCTCGTGATCGGTGGTGTGCTCAAGGACACCATCCAGATGATCCACGGCCCCCTGGGCTGTGCCTACGACACCTGGCACACCAAGCGTTATCCCACCGACAACGGTCACTTCAACATGAAGTACGTGTGGTCCACCGACATGAAGGAAAGCCATGTGGTGTTCGGCGGTGAAAAGCGCCTGGAAGAAAGCATCAACGAGGCTTTCGACGAGATGCCCGACATCAAGCGCATGATCG
>QKDJ01000327.1 GCA_003252145.1 Azovibrio restrictus | reverse complement strand
GAAATCCAGGCCGGAAAAATTCTTGTTGAGGAAATTGGCGGCTTCCACCAGTTCCGAGCTGGAGTATTGCTGTTCGGTAAACAAAATACGGTTCTGCACATCGCCATCACTGGTGATGAGAATGAGCAGAATGCGCTTTTCGGAAAGGCTGAGAAATTCGATCTGACGAATTTTGGGGGCGGTCCGTTTGGGCGTGGCCACAATGCCCGCGAAGTGGGTCAGTTGGGAGAGCAGCTGGGAGGCACTGGCAATCAGTTGTTGGGGATGGGACGGGCGCAGGGAATCCCCGATTTCCTCAATCTGGCGCTGTTCCAAAGGGCGCATGGTGAGGAGACGGTCCACGAACAGGCGATAGCCCCGGGTAGTGGGGATGCGGCCTGCGGAGGTGTGGGGGCTGGCGACGAAACCGGCTTCCTCCAGGTCGGCCATCACATTGCGGATGGTAGCCGGAGAGAGTTCCAACCCGGAAAACTTGGACAAGGCCCGAGAGCCAACGGGGGTGCCGTCGGCAATGTAGTGCTCGATCAGGGTTTTGAGCAGGGTGCGTGAACGCTCGTCTAGCATGCGGAAGATTGTACCGCAGGCAGGGCTTTACACGCCGCAGGCTCAGGTTTTGTGCTTAAATTCGGCTCCATGAATTTCCCTTTTCACTCCCTTAACAATCCACGCACCATTGCCCTGGTTGGAAAATACCAGAGTCGTGAGGTGGGTGAGGCCTTGCTGAAGCTGGCCGAATACCTGCATCAGCGGGGTGTGGTGGTGTTTGTGGAACGGGAGACTGCCGAGAATATGGGGCAGCCCAAGGCCCTGAGCCAATGGATGGTGTGCGGGTTCAACGATATTGGCGCCCATGCGGACCTGGCCATTGTGCTGGGGGGCGATGGCACCATGCTGAATGCAGCCCGCCGCCTGGCTCGTTACAAGGTGCCTCTGGTGGGGGTGAACCAGGGGCGTTTGGGCTTCATGACCGATATTGCCCGCAGTGACATGCTGTCGTGCATGGAAGATCTGTTGGATGGGCGTTTTCAGCCCGAGTCCAGAATGTTGCTGGATGCGGAGGTGGTACGTGACGGCCGCGAAATTACCAGCAACATGGCACTCAATGACATTGTGGTGGACAAGGGCGCTATCGGGCGCATGATCGAGTTCGAGTTGTTCATCGACGGCGAATTCATCTACAACCTGCGCTCGGATGGCCTGATTGTCTCCACGCCTACGGGTTCCACTGCCTACGCCCTCTCTGCCAATGGGCCCATCCTGCATCCCACGCTCACTGGTATTGCCCTGGTGCCCCTCTGCCCCCACGCCCTGACCAACCGGCCGGTAATTGTGGATGACAAGGTGGAGATCGAGTTGATCATCAATCATGCGGATGATCCTCGGGTGCACTTCGATGGTCAGGTGACCCTGAACCTGCAAAAGGGCGATGCCATCCGCCTGCGCCGCTCCGAATATTCCATCTGTTTCCTGCATCCTCCGGGTTACAGCTATTTCGCCATGCTGCGTCAGAAACTGCAGTGGAGCGAGCGCCCCAAGGGCGGTTAGGGAGACCTCCTCATGCTGTTGCACCTGACCGTGCGGGATTTTGTCATTGTGGATCGCCTTGAGCTGGAGTTTTCCAGAGGCTTTGGTGCCCTGACCGGTGAAACCGGTGCCGGCAAGTCCATCCTGATCGACGCCCTGGCTCTCACGCTGGGAGAGCGGGCCGATGCTGGTGTGGTGCGCTCTGGTTGCGATAAGGCTGAAGTGACGGCGGTTTTTGATGTGCAGAGCTTGCATGAGGTCCGGGATTGGCTCAGTGCTCAGGATATGAGTCAGGACGATGATCTGATGCTGCGCCGGGTAGTGGATGCAGGCGGTCGCTCCCGGGCTTACATCAATGGTAGTGCCTGTACCGTGCAGCAATTGCGTGAAGTGGGCGAGTTCCTGGTGGATATCCACGGTCAGCATGCCCATCAATCCCTTTTACGTAGCGATGCCCAGCGGCAATTGCTGGATGCTCATGCGGGGCTTGTACCCCTGGCCCGGGAAGTGGCTGGGGCCTGGAAAACCTGGCGCCAACTGGATAGCGCGCTCAGTGCGGCCCGAGAAGGTAGCGAGGCCGGGCAGCGGGAGCGGGATATGTTGTCCTGGCAGGTTCAGGAGTTGTCCCAGCTGGAATTCTCCGCCAATGAGTGGTCTGAACTGGAGACGGAACAGCGCCGTCTTGCCCATGCAGCCAGCTTGCTGGAAGGCGCCCAATACGGACTTGCGGCCTTGACGGAAGGAGAAGGGGCCTGCGAAACCGTGCTGGGTAGTGTGGGAGAGCGCCTGGTGGATATGGCGGAAGTGGACCCGGAATTGGCCGAGGCTTCTGCGCTTCTGCAATCGGCCCAGGCTGAAATTTCTGAAGTGGTTTCCCTACTGCGTCGCTATGGCGACCGGATGGAACTGGACCCGG
Source organism: Azovibrio restrictus (assembly GCA_003252145.1). Lineage (GTDB taxonomy): Bacteria > Pseudomonadota > Gammaproteobacteria > Burkholderiales > Rhodocyclaceae > Azovibrio > Azovibrio restrictus_A. Next base: position 2,325 of record QKDJ01000327.1, on the reverse strand, counting down.
GGCGTCTGGCTGAGGTGGAGCAACGCATGGGGGCTGTATTGACCCTGGCACGTAAGCATCGGGTCGAGCCTGTGGAATTGCCTGAGCTGCTGGATCAATGGAAGCAACGGCTGGAAAGCCTGGAAGAGGCCGCCGATGTGGAGGCCCTGGCTTTGAAGGTGGAAGAGTCCTGGCAGCATTATGTGTCTCTGGCCACTCAGCTTTCGGCCGGACGCAAGCAGGTAGCAGAAGCCTTGGGTAGGGATGTCAGCGCCCAGATGTCGGCCCTGGCTCTGGGCAGTGGCCGTTTTGAAGTGGCCTTGTTGCCCATTGATGGGGGCGGGGCTGCCGGGATGGAACAGGTGGAGTTCCGCGTGGGCGGTTTGGCGGCCAGCGATGCCCGACCCCTGGCCAAAGTGGCTTCCGGCGGGGAATTGTCGCGCATCAGTCTGGCTTTGCAGGTGGTGACTTCCCGTAATGCCAGCGTACCGACCCTGATTTTCGATGAAGTGGATGTGGGTATCGGCGGTGGTGTGGCTGAAATTGTCGGGCGTCTCCTGCATCAGCTGGGACAAGAGCGTCAGGTGCTCTGCGTGACCCACCTTCCCCAGGTGGCAGCACGGGCAGATTGGCAGTGGCAGGTCAGCAAGGATGGGGCGTCTGGTGCGGTCATTAGCCGCATTGCCGAACTGGATGGCGAGGGGCGGGTAGAGGAAATTGCCCGCATGCTGGGCGGGGTGGATATCACCGATACAACTCGAAGCCATGCCAGGGAGTTGTTGCAAGGGGCTTGATTCTCTTCAGTTTTGCTTTGTGTAAGCTAAACTTGAGTCGTGCCTCCGTCCCCGTTTGAATATAAGTGATGATTTCCGGAATTTCCTCTTACGCCTCCTCCTACACTCAGAGTTCGACTCAGAGTGGGGAAGTTGCGCGTAATCAGCGTGGAGGAAATAAGCAGGAAGACACCGCCAGCAATGGGTCGTCGTCAGAGCTGACAGAGGCGGAAAAAAGAGAAGTCCAGGATTTAAAGCAGACGGATCGGCAGGTGCGTCAGCATGAACAGGCGCATGTGGCCGCTGGTGGAGATTTGGTCACTTCCGGTGCCAGCTTCACCTTTCGCAGAGGGCCGGACGGGCAGAGCTACGCGGTGGCGGGGGAGGTGCAGATTGATACCTCCAAGGCCAATTCTCCGGAAGAGACCCGCATTAAAGCCCAGCGTATTCGTGCTGCGGCCTTAGCGCCAGCAGATCCCTCAGGCCAGGACCGGCAGGTGGCGGCCATGGCGACACAGATGGCGATGGAGGCTGCTCAGGAAATCGCCCGACAAAGTCAGTCTGGTGGAGTGGGGGGCGAGGGGAATGGTAAGGGGGCTGATACGGGGGCGGTTTCTGCTGACTCTTCCAGTAGTGCCGGGGCGGGATTGAGTAGCTACCGGGCCATGGCGGCTGGCGGCACCAGCAAGGCGGATAGTTTTTCCGCTTACGCCTGAAACGGGGCGTGGGACGCCCCGTCATCGCAGAACTCAGTTTTCGCCGCGAATCTTGCGTTCAGGTTTGTGAGGGCACTGCTTCTTGGTGCAGGAAGCATAGAGATACAAGGCGTGCTCTTGAATTGCGAAGCCCCGCTCTTCCGCTGCGCGTTTTTGCAGACGTTCGATTTCAGCATCATAGAACTCTTCCACACGACCACAGTCCGTGCAGACGATGTGATCATGATGGCGCCCTTCGTTCATTTCGAAAATGGCTTTGCCAGATTCAAAGAAATGACGTTCCAGCAATCCAGCCTGTTCAAACTGGGTCAAAACCCGATAAACCGTAGCCAGGCCGATGTCCAGACCTTCCGCCATCAGTAGGCGATAGACATCTTCTGCGCCCAGGTGACGGACATCGCTTTTTTCGAACAGCTCAAGAATCTTCAGTCGAGGCAGGGTGGCTTTAAGACCAATTTCACGGAGATTATGAGCATTCGACATAAGGTTCCTTCCAGTGAGTAGTGCTGCAGGGCACGCATTGTATTTCGGTTATGATATAACGCTCCTCAAACCTTTCAAAATGTCCCATCCCCCTTTCATGGCTCAAAAGTCCATATTTATCGCAGGGTTAATGGCTGTTTCCCTGGCTTCCTGCTCGTATGTCCCCCGGATTGTTACCGAGTATCGCATCGATGTTCAGCAAGGCAATGTGCTGACCCAGGAGATGGTGTCCCAGTTGCGTCCCGGTCAGACACGGGATCAGGTTCGTTTCATTCTTGGAACTCCCATGGTCTCCGATGCTTTCCATGGAAATCGTTGGGATTACGCCTTCCGTCTCCAGGATGGAAAAACGGATGAAATCATCTCCCGCAACT
>QKDJ01000117.1 GCA_003252145.1 Azovibrio restrictus | reverse complement strand
TAAGCAGCTTCGCTCTTTTGCGAATGAAATGGGGCGCTACGGCGCCCCATTTTTTTGTGGGTAGCGTAACTGATGCGGGGGTGGCTTGTGCATGACTGGCGTCGCTTCATCCTGAGTCGGGCTCAGGTGTTGCTGGTGTTCTGTGGCTTGTGCGCGTTACTGGCACAGACCGGCAGATGGCACTGGTTTCCAGAGTTACTGACGCACTTCTCGGTTATATATGGGCCGGCAGCCTTGCTATTTACACTTCTGTTGTACTGGACTCGCGCTCACTGGGTTTGGTCCATGGGTGGAGCGCTCCTGGCCCTTTCACTATTTTTGGTGGCATGGCATCCCTATTTTTATGCAATGCCAACCAGGGTAGCCACCGTTGAGGACAGCTCCCGTACCGAGCTTACGCTGTTGCAGTTCAATGCTGCGGGATCGCCTGAGGGACTGACGAATTGGGTTTTGTCCTCGGGTGATTTGCCAGATGTGATCCTGATCCTGGAGGCGGGTTCCGGGTTTGAAGCTTTGGCTCGACGCATGAAAGCTCAGTTTCCGCATCAGCTGCTCCGGTTGCAGGATGATCCCTTTGGCATTCTTCTGCTGAGCCGCTATCCGTTCCTGCAAGCGCAGGTTATCGAGCCAGCTGGCGCCGGGCATTATCCCGCGCTGGATGTGACGCTGGCACCAAAAGGACAAGCTGTTCGTATCCTGGGCATACATCCACCTCCACCCCTGGGGCAGATGCTGGCAGATGACCGGAATCGCTTCATGGCGGGTCTGGTGCCTGGGGTGTCAGGCCTGTCAGGGGGCGTAGAGGTGCCGGTCGTGCTCTTGGGGGATTTCAATTCCACCCACTGGTCCCCCTGGATGCAGGATTTCATGGAGGATACGGGTTTGAGGGATGCGGAGCAGGGTGTGGGGCCTTTGGCTACCTGGCCTAGCTGGCTGGCGCAGCATGGGCGTTATTTGGGCTTGCCCATAGACCTGATGCTGATATCGGATGGAGTACAGATCAGGGCGCGTAGCGTCGGCCCTGACCTGGGGTCTGACCACTTGCCGGTCCTGACGCGAATCCAGTATTGAAAAAGGGGCCTTTCAGCCCCTTTTCTTCTTCTTTTTCTTAGCCTTGAATCCAAAGGGGCATTTCTTGCAGCCCTTTTTGCAGCATTTGCTTCCCATGGACTCTGGCAGGGCTCAGGACTGATCGGGAGCTGTCTTGTCCCGCTCGATCAGGGCGTAGGCCGAGTGATTGTGGATGGATTCAAAGTTTTCCGATTCCACCACGTAATAGTCGATGCGGGCCTCCGCGTTGAGGCGGGCGGCCACGTCGCGCACCATGTCTTCCACGAACTTGGGATTGTCATAGGCCCGTTCGGTTACATGCTTTTCGTCCGGGCGCTTCAGCAGGCCGTACAGCTCGCAGGAGGCTTCCGATTCCACCAGCTGCACGATTTCCTCGATCCACATGAAATCATTGGTACGGGCCGTGATGGTCACGTGGGAGCGCTGGTTGTGAGCCCCCCGTTCAGAAATTTTCTTGGAGCAGGGGCACAGGCTGGTGACGGGCACGACCACCTTCAGGCTGGTGGCGATTTCCCCGTGGCAGATGTCACCGATGAAGGTTACGTCATAATCCATCAGACTCTGCACGCCGGAAACAGGAGCAGCCTTGTTGATGAAGTAGGGGAAGTTCATCTCGATGTGGCCGGTCTGGGCTTCCAGGCGTTCCACCATTTCACGCAACATGGTGGGGAAGTTTTCCACCGAGATTTCCTTTTCGTGGCTGTTCAGGATTTCCACGAAACGGGACATGTGGGTGCCCTTGAAGTTATGGGGCAGGCCTACATACATGTTGAAGGTGGCGATGGTGTGCTGGATGCCGCTGCTCTTGTCGCTCACCTTGATGGGGTGGCGAATGGCCTTGATGCCCACCTTGTTGATAGCAAGCTGGCGGGTATCCGCAGAATTTTGTACGTCGGGGATGGGGGATGCAGTACTCATGCTGTTCCTGATTTATGAATGTTTATGCAGGGTTCCATGCCTGCTGAATCTGGGCCACGATGCCTTGTGCATCCAGTCCCAGATCGGCCAGCAACTGACCCTGTTCGCCATGGTCGATAAAGCGGTCGGGTAGGCCCAGGCGAATCAAGGGGGTCTTGAGTCCCAGGGATTCGAGAATCCGGGAAACTTCCGAACCGGCGCCACCAACCACGGCATTTTCTTCGATGCTCACCAGCAGGGAATGGTTCCGTGCCAGTTCTTCCACCAGTGCAGCGTCCATGGGCTTGATGAAGCGCATGTTGGCCACACTGGCGTCCAGTTGTTCTCCAGCCGCCAGGGCCGGGGCTACCATACTGCCAAAGGCCAGCAGGGCCACATCCTTGCCCTGGCGTAGCAGCTCGCCCTTGCCCAGAGGCAGGGGATCCAGCTGGGTGTCGGGAAGTGTGCCATTGCCGCCACCGCGGGGGTAGCGCACGGCAGAGGGGCCGTCGTGATGGTAGGCCGTACTCAACATCTGCCGGCATTCGGCCTCAGTGGAAGGGGCCATGACCACCATGTTGGGGATGCAGGTCAAGAAGGACAGATCGTAGCAGCCATGATGGGTGGCGCCGTCCGCACCCACCAGACCCCCCCGGTCAATGGCAAAGACCACGGGCAGGTTCTGCAGGGCCACGTCGTGGATCAACTGGTCGTAGGCCCGTTGCAGGAAGGTGGAATAGATGGCTACCACCGGCTTTAGACCTTCACAGGCCAGACCAGCGGCAAAGGTGACCGCGTGCTGCTCGGCAATGCCCACGTCGAAATAACGATTGGGGAACTGCTTGGCAAAATGTACCAGACCGGAGCCTTCGCCCATGGCCGGGGTAATAGCGATCAGGCGGGAGTCTGCTGCAGCCATGTCGCAGAGCCAGTCGCCGAAGACCTGGGTGTAGGTGAGCTTGCCGCCCCCCTTGCCTGCCTGAATGCCTTCTGCGGCATCGAATTTACCCACGCCGTGATAGAGGATGGGATTGGCTTCGGCCAGCTTGTAGCCCTGGCCTTTCTTGGTGATCACATGGAGGAACTGGGGCCCCTTGAGCTTCCTGATGTTTTCCAGGGTGGGCAGCAGGGCGTCCAGATCGTGACCGTCGATGGGGCCGTAATAGTGGAAGCCGAATTCCTCGAACAGGGTGCCCGGGGAAATCATCCCCTTCACGTGTTCCTCGGCCCGGCGGGCCAGTTCCAGCAGGGGCGGGGCAAAGCCCAGCATGTGACGGCCAGCCTGGCGGGCGGCGTTATAGGTCTTGCTGGAGGTAAGCCGGGTGAGGATGTTGTTGAGAGCGCCGACGGGGGGCGAGATGGACATCTCGTTGTCGTTCAGAATCACCAGCATGTCCGCATCGGCCACGCCCGCATTGTTCAGGGCTTCGAAGGCCATACCGGCAGACATGGCACCATCGCCAATGATGGCGACCACCTTGCGGTCATCCTGCTTGTGCTTGGCAGCCAGGGCCATGCCCAGGGCGGCGGAGATGGAGGTGGAGGAGTGGCCCACACCAAAGGTGTCGTATTCGGATTCGCAGCGCTTGGGGAAGCCGGAGACGCCCCCTTGCATGCGCAGGCGCCCCATGCCTTCCTTGCGGCCCGTGAGGACCTTGTGGGCGTAGCACTGGTGGCCCACGTCCCAGACCAGTCGGTCCTCTGGCGTGTTGTAGATGTAGTGCAGGGCCACAGTGAGTTCCACCGTGCCCAAATTGGAGGACAGGTGCCCGCCGGTGCGAGAGACGGAGTCCACCAGAAAGGCGCGCAGTTCCTCGGCCAGTTGGGGAAGCTGGGTCCGGGGCAGGGCCCGCAGACGGGCTGGTGAATCTATGCTGTCCAGCAGGGTGTGATCAGTCATCGTCAGAAGTGTCGATGGCAGATGAAGTCTGCCAGTTCGGTAAGTCGGCGAGCCCGGTCGCCGAAGAGGGCCAGGGCGTCCAGGGCGTCGGCACGGAGTTCCTCCGCATAGCTTTTGGCGCCTTCCAGGCCCAGCAGGCTTACGTAGGTGGGCTTGTCGGCCGCTTCGTCCTTGCCCGCGGTTTTACCCAGGGTGGCGGTGCTGGCGGTGCAGTCCAGGATGTCATCCACCACCTGGAAAAGCAGGCCGGCGCGCTTGGCAAAGCGGTCCAGTTGTTCCCGTTGCCGGGTTTCCAAGGGATCGCCACACAGGGCGCCGAGGAGTACGGCAGCCCGGATCAGGGCGCCGGTCTTCAGGGCGTGCATCAGTTCCAGTTCGGGCTGGTTTAGGGCCTGACCTACGGAGCCCAGGTCGATGGCCTGACCGCCGCACATGCCCAGGGAGCCGCTGGCGTGGGCCAGCAGGGCCACCATTTCCAGTTGCTGAGCCGGGTCGGCCAAGCCGGGGCGGGAGAGGATTTCAAAGGCACGGGTTTGCAGGGCATCGCCTACCAGCAAGGCCGTGGCTTCGTCGTATTCCACGTGGCAGGTGGGGCGACCCCGGCGCAGGACGTCGTCGTCCATGCAGGGCAGGTCGTCATGTACCAGGGAATAGGCGTGAATCAGTTCCACCGCACAGGCGGCCGCTTCCAGGCGTTCAATGGGAGCCTGGGTCAGGGCACCCGCCGCATGGGCCAGCAGGGGACGTACCCGCTTGCCACCGCCCAGGGCGGCGTAGCGCATGGCTTGATGCAGGCGTTGGGGGATAGCATCGGCGGCAGGCAGGTGCGCCGCCAGGGCTGTTTCAGTGCTGGCTTGTACCTGGCCCATCCAGGTTTGGAAATCACTCATGGGGTGTCTCCTTC
>QKDJ01000151.1 GCA_003252145.1 Azovibrio restrictus | reverse complement strand
GCCCAACACCCCGGCCCTGATCGGTGCCGGCATGGCCGGCCTGTGCGCCCTGCCCGATGTGGTACTCACGGAACGCCTGGCCGCCGAACGCATTCTTCAGGCGGCCGGAACCACCCTCTGGGGGGATGATGAGGCCATGATCGATGCCGTTACCGCCATTTCCGGCAGCGGCCCCGCCTATCTGTTCCTCTTCATTGAGGCCCTGGAACAGGCGGCCAACGAACTGGGATTTACCCCGGAACAAGCCCGTCTGCTGGCCCTGCAAACCACCCTGGGCTCCGCCCGTCTCGCGGCTGATTCCCCGGACGCTCCTGCCCTGCTGCGACAGAAGGTCACCTCCAAGGGCGGCACCACGGAAGCCGCCCTCAAGGTCATGACCGAACAGGGCGTGGCCGCCGGTATCATCGCCGGCACCAAGGCTGCCCAGGCCCGGGGCCAGGAACTGGCCAAGCTCCTGGGAGCCGACTAATGCAGGCCGCTTTCTTCCTACTCAACGCCATCGTCAGCTTCTTCTGCACCCTGTTCCTGCTGCGCTTCATGATGCAATGGGGCCGGGTGTCCTTCTCGGGCCAGCTGGGAGACTTCGTGGTCAAGCTCACCAACTGGGCGGTAAAACCCCTGCGCCGCATCGTGCCCGGCCTGGGCGGAGTGGACTGGGCCAGCCTGTTGGCCGCCCTGTGGCTGCAATTGATGCTCTCGGGCCTGCTGCTCTCCCTGTCCACCGCCAGCCTGAGCGCCGATGGCCTGGGCATGACCCTGATGTTGCTCATGCTGGCCGTGCGGGGACTTTTGCGCCTGTTCATCTACATCGTCATGGGCGTGGTAATTCTCCAGGCCGTGCTCTCCTGGGTGAATCCCTATTCCCCCATCGCCGGCCCCGTGAGCCAGTTGTCCCGGCCTTTCCTGGCCCCCTTCCAGCGCATCATTCCCACCATTTCCGGCATCGACCTGTCGCCCCTGGTGCTGATCCTCATCGCCCAGGCCCTGCTGATGTTCATCTGATGGGGGACTGGTATCGCCAGGAGAAAGCCAAAGAAGGAGAAGGAGCCTGGCTCCTCTCCCTGCACATCCAGCCTGGCGCCAAGAAAAGCCAGGTGGCGGGCCTGCATGGGGACGCCCTGAAAATCCGTTTGGCGGCCCCTCCCGTAGATGGCAAAGCCAATGCAGCCTTGCAGGGCTTCGTGGCCGAACTCCTGGACCTACCCAAGGCCGCCGTCACGCTCAAGAGCGGCCAGACCTCCCGCCAGAAAGTCTTGCGGGTGGAGGGCGTAGACGAAAAAAGGCTGGCAGCACTGCCAGCCTTGTCGGGAAATCCCTGAACCTGAGCCATCGACCCTGGGTAGCCCTTTGCAATAAACGGTCCGGTTCTGACAAGAGAAAACGCCGCCCCGTACATTTCCGTTAAATTCATATGGCATTTATCATGTCGCACTCGGATTGAGCAAAAGGCGGCAGCATGAGTGATACCAATGCCAACGAAGCAGCAACGAAATCAGATTGCCACGGAATGTGCCGAATTCTGATCGCCCTCGCCATTATTTTTATCTTGGCGGCGGGGCCTCTGGTGCTGATGACCCTCAACTACAACGGCTACTGCTTCAAGGAGAAGCGTTTCATCTCCGACCAGGAAAAGATTCGTATGGTAGTGGAGAGAATAGTGATTAAGCGTGGGGCACCAATCCCTTTTTGGCCCAAGCGATATGACAAGGGCAACGTCGTTAAAAACAAGAACGGCGAAACTGTTTGGGTCGTTTCGAAGGATGGCAATGTCAAACCAAGCGATGAGCCGGTCGAGCCAATTCCATACCAGAGTGTCGACGAGTTCTTCGCACGTAACCCGAATTGCTGCACGATGGTAGATCACGTATCGGGTTCGGAAGGTCCGTTCAAACCCGATTTTTGGGACCGCGCAACGGGAGAGTGTTCTGGCGGCATCGTACGAGTTACCGGCACATACCGTTTCCGCGATGCAGCAGGAAATGAAAGAGAAGTCCGCCATACCCACGAGTCGTTGCTGAGTAACTGTGGCAGAGAACTGCATATCCCTTGATAGGGTCTTTCAGCAAAACAATGCGGAATCAATCGTCTGGAAATTATCCAGACGGACTGATTACATCAAGGTACGCCCACCACTGCGAGGAGCCAGAGGCTCCAGGGCTTCATCGCCCTTGCGGGGTCCCAAAGGCCGGGAGGCGCTGACACCTTCTGCAGCCAGGTATTCCGGGTGGCTGTACACCACCAGACGCTGACCTCGGGCAAAGCCGGCCAGGGTCAGACCACACTCGGTAGCCGTGCGCACGGCCAGACCGGTGGGGGCGGAAATGGCCACCAGACAGCCCACGCCCGCCATGGCGCACTTCTGCACCATTTCATAACTGGCCCGGCTGGATACCAGCACGAAGCCGCTGGAAGGATCAATGCGATGCTTGGACATCCAGCCGATCAGCTTGTCCAGGGCATTGTGGCGCCCCACATCTTCCCGCAGCACATGAATCTGGCCCAGACCATCCACCCAGGCGGCCCCATGGACCGCGCCGGTGATGCGATGCAACTGCTGCCAGTCCTGTAACTGGCCCAAAGCCCGGGCCACGGCCCCGGCGGGCAGTAGCAGGCCCCGCTTCAGGGGCGGGTAGGGACGGGCCACGGCAGACAGACTTTCCACGCCACACAGGCCGCAACCGGTACGCCCGGAGAGACTGCGCCGCATTTCCTTCAGGGCCATGAAGCGGCGGGAGGAAATCTCCATATGCACTTCGATGCCTTCACAGCCGGACACCAGTTCCATGCCGTACAGCTCGCTGGCGTTTTCCAGGATGCCTTCGGTCAAGGAAAAGCCCAGGGCCATGTCTTCCAGATGCTCGGGTGTGGAGAGCATTACCGCATGGGAAATGCCGTTGTACACCAGGGCCACGGGTACTTCTTCCACCACGTGATCATCACAGGTATCGGCTTCGCCCCCGTCCAGACGCAGCACCGTGGTGCGGCAGACCGTGGCGAACTCGGGCCCGTCCGACTCTTCATCAAAAGCGCCGGGGGATTGCAGATAGGGGGATTCCAGACTCATGGCCATTCCAGTGTCAGGTCAAAAGCGGGCGGCCCCGGCAGGGACCGCCCTTGCGGATCAACAGGCTCAGGATTCCTTGCCCGTCATTTCCCGATACCACTTGGGATGATGCTTCTTGGCCCAGGCGTGGGTAACCACCCCTTCGGCCATGGCGCGGATGGTGCCCTTGACCCAGATGGCCGCATACACGTGCACCACGATCCCGGCGATCAGAGCCAAAGCTGCACTGGCGTGAACCAGCAGGGCAAAGCGGATCAGGGGAATCGGGAACAGCTCGGCGAAGTAGGGACGCCAGGCGATGACGCCGGTCACCAGCAGCAGGCTGGTACAGGCCACCATCAGCCAGAACATGCCCTTCTGACCGCCGTTGTAACGACCGATGTCGCCCACTTCGTTGCCCTTCATCACTTCGCCCACGGCCTTCATCCACTTCTTGTCTTCATCGGTGATGAAGTTGTGGTGGTAGTAGCGGAAGAACTGACGGGCAAAGCCCAGGAACATCACCACCCCGATAAAGGGATGGACGATGCGGGCCAGCTGGGGCGTACCGAAAATGCCGGTGAGCCAGAAGAAGGCCGGGTAGAAGCAGGCCACTACCCAGTGGTTGATGCGTTCAGCGGCGCTATAGCGCTGGATCAGCTTTTCCTTCATTTGCTCACCTCTTCGGTTTCCTTCTCTTCGTGTTCTTCCTCTTCATCGGCCCGGTTCGGACCCACCGTGGTGTAGTGCAGGAAGCCGAACAAACCGGCTGCTGCCAGACCCAGGGTGGCCAGAGGCTTCAGCATGCCCTTCCACAGACTCACGGTCGCGCTGATCTGGGGATCCTTGGGCAGGTTGCTGTACAGCTCGGGACGATCCGCGTGGTGCAGTACATACATCACGTGAGTGCCGCCCACACCTTCCGGGTCATACAGACCGGCGTTCTTGAAACCCCGGGCCTGCAGATCCTTGATACGGCCGGCCGCCACCAGCTTCATGTCTTCCTTGGTACCGAACTGGATGGCACCGGTGGGGCAGGTCTTCACGCAGGAAGGCTCCTGGCCCACGGCCAGACGGTCGGAACACAGGGAGCACTTGTAGGCCTTGTTGTCTTCCTTGTTGATGCGGGGCACGTTGAAGGGACAACCGGCCACACAGTAGCCACAGCCGATGCACTGCTCGGACTGGAAATCCACCACACCATTGGCGTACTGGAGGATGGCGCCGGGAGAAGGACAAGCCTTCAGGCAACCAGGGTCGGAACAGTGCATGCAGCCGTCCTTGCGGATCAGCCACTGGAGGGGGCCGCCCTCGTCCTGGTGCTCGGCAAAGCGCATGACCGTCCAGCTCTTGGCGGTCAGGTCCACCGGGTTGTCATAGACCCCGTGGTTGTGACCCACTTCGTCGCGGATGTCATTCCACTCGGAACAGGCCACCTGACAGCCCTTACAGCCGATACAGATGGACACGTCGATGAGTTTGGCCACTTCCAGCTTGTGGTCGCGGGCCTGGGGGGGAGGCGTCAGGCTGGAGGTCGCTGAACGCCGGATGATGTCTTGGGATTGCATGGACATGGTGTGTTTCCTCAAGCCTTTTCAACGTTGACCAGGAAGCCCTTGTATTCCGGGGTCTGGGAGTTGGCATCGCCGATACCGGGGCTGAGCGTGTTGGCCAGGAAGCCCTTGCGGGTCGTGCCTTCATAGCCCCAGTGACAGGGAATACCGATCTGCTCCACTTCCTGACCGGCCACCTGCAGGGTCATGACCCGCTTGGTCACCACGGCCTTGCCGCGGATGAAGCCGCGCTTGCTGGAGACCTTGACCTCGTCACCGGCCTTGATGCCCTTCTTGGCCGCCAGCTTTTCGCTGATTTCCACGAATTGCTCGGGCTGGGCAATGGCGTTCAGACGAGCATGCTTGGTCCAGTGACGGAACATCTCGGTGATGGAATAGGTGGTAGCCACGAAGGGGAACTCTTCCCGGGTACCGAAACGCTCTGCATCGGCCTTGAAGGAGCGGGCCACGGGGCTCTTGCTCACTTCCGGGTGCAGGGGGTTGGCGGCCAGGGGGCTTTCCGTGGGCTCGTAGTGCTCGGGGAAAGGACCGTCATACATGGCACCCACCGAGAACAGGCGACCCAGACCTTCGGGCAGCATGATGAAGGGGGGCACACCGCTACCGGGGGCCGCCGTGGCGGCGTAGTCGGCCACATCGGAACCGGTCCACTTAGTGCCATCCCAGTGCAGCAGGGCGCGCTTGGGATCCCAGGGCTTGCCACTTTCGTCCATGGAGGCACGGTTGTAGAGCACGCGACGGTTGGCAGGCCAGGAGAAGGCCCAGCCCGGGGTGCAACCCAGGCCCGTGTCGGTGTTGTCCCGACGGGCCATCATGTTGCCGGCCTGAGTCCATTGCCCCGTGTAGATCCAGCAGCAGCTGGAAGTGGTGCCATCGTCCCGCAGATGGGCAAAGCTGGAGAGCAGGTCGCCCTTCTTGGCGATCAGGTTGCCCTTGTCGTCCAGCAGGTCAGCCAGGGCGTAGCCGTTGGCTTCCTTGGCCACTTCCTCGGGATGGGGATCGTAGGGATCGTGGTAATGCCAGTTCAGGTTTAGCACGGGCTCGGGGCAGGTGCCGCCTTCCTTCTCGTACAGTTCCTTGAGCTTCATGTAGATGCCGCCCAGGATGCGACCGTCGTGACGGGCTTCGTAGGGAGGCTCCTGACCGGCCCAGTGCCATTGCAGCCAGCGACCGGAGTTGGCGATGGAACCACTTTCCTCGGCAAAGCAGGAGGAGGGCAGACGGAACACGGTGGTCTGGATCTGGCTGGAATCCACGTCGTTGAATTCCCCGTGGTTCTGCCAGAAGGAGGCGGTTTCGGTCTGCAGGGGATCGATCACCACCATGTATTTCAGCTTGGCCAGGGAGTCGCGCACCTTGCGGGAATCCGGCATGGCAGCCACCACGTTGAAGCCCTGAACGATGTAGCCATTCACCTTGCCCTGGTGCACCAGGTCGAAGAAGGACAGCAGGTCATAGCTGCGATCCCACTTGGGCAGCCAGTCGTAACCGAAGCTGTTTTCCGGGGTGGCATGCTCGCCCCACAGGCCCTTCATCAGACTGACGAAGAACTTGGAGGTGTTTTTCCAGTAGTTCACGGAACCGGCCACGGGAGCCTTGGGGGTCCGCTGTTCCACGTAATCCTTCAGGGTCTGCTGCTTGTCCTGGGGCAGAGCCAGGTAGCCGGGCAGGGCCGTATTGAGGATGCCGATGTCGGTGAAGCCTTGCACATTGGAGTGACCGCGCAGGGCGTTGATACCGCCGCCGGGCATGCCGATGTTACCCAGCAGCAGCTGGACCATGGCGGCACAACGGATGATCTGGGCGCCACCCGTGTGGTGGGTCCAGCCCAGAGCGTAGAGGATGGTGGCGGTGCGGTTGGCCACGCTGGTGCTGGCCATCTGTTCGCAAACCCGCAGGAAATCAGCCTGGGGGGTACCGCAGATGGAGCTCACCATTTCCGGGGTGTAGCGTTCCACATGCTTCTTCAGCAGGTTCAGTACGCAACGGGGGTGCTGGAAGCTTTCATCCTTCAGGGCCAGGCCGTCACCGGCCAGTTCATAGGCCCAGGAAGACTTGTCGTAGGTGCGCTTCTCGGCGTTGTAGCCGCTGAACAGACCTTCATTGAAGTTGAAGTCCTCGCGCACGATCAGGCTGGCGTTGGTGTAGGACTTCACATACTCGTGCTGGATCTTGTCGTTGCTCAGCAGGTAGTTGATCAGGCCCAGCAGGAAAGCGGCATCGGCACCGGCGCGGATGGGGGCATAGAAGTCGGCCACGGCAGCGGTACGGCTGAAGCGGGGGTCCACCACCATCATGGTGGCGTTGTTCTTGACCTTGGCTTCCACGGCCCACTTGAAACCCACCGGGTGGGCTTCGGCCGGGTTGCCGCCCATCACCAGGATCACGTTGGCGTTCTTGATGTCCACCCAGTTGTTGGTCATGGCACCACGACCGAAGGAGCGTGCCAGGGCGGCCACGGTGGGACCGTGACAGAGACGGGCCTGGTTTTCCAGGGAAACGATACCCAGGGCACGGGCGAACTTGAAGTCCAGGATACCGGTTTCGTTGCTGGCAGCAGAAGAGCCCAGCATGCCGCAGGACAACCAGCGGTTCACCAGCTCACCCTTGTCGTTCTTCTGGATGAAGTTGGCGTCCCGGTCATCCTTCATCAGGCGGGCGATGCGCTCATTGGCCTCTTCCCAGGAGATGCGCTTCCATTCCTTGCTGCCGGGTTCGCGCACTTCGGGGTACTTGAGACGCTGGGGACTGTGGACGTAATCCAGCAAGCCGGCGCCCTTGGGGCACAGGGAACCGCGACTGACCGGATGATCCGGGTCGCCTTCCACGTGGAAAATCTTCTTCTTGGCGTTCTTGGCCCCGTCGCCCATGCTGTACAGCAGCACGCCGCAACCTACGGAACAGTAGGTGCAGTTGTTGCGTGTTTCGGTGGCGCGGGTCAGCTTGAACTGGCGCACTTCAGCCAGAGCAGCGGGTGCGTAACCCAGAACGGCAAGGCTGGAAGCAGAAAGACCTGCGGCCGTAACCTTGAAAAACTGCCGTCTCGTGACTTGCATGAAACCTCCCTTATATGCGGAACATCCGGGGCTCCGGTCCCTGTCTGGCATGCCGCCAGCAGGGCGCCCGTTCCCCGGCTTGCTCCCCCCTACGCAGGTTCCATGCCACAGGCGGAAACCCTTTCAGAACAAGGGAAATACCTATCAACCACGCAGACCGCGGGGACATTTTGTCCCGCCACCGGGACAAAATATCCCGCCTCCTAGCAGAACTTCTGGAACTTTTTGACGCACTGCCGGTCGTCACGTGCCTAGCCATGGCCCGAGCGCCCTGACCACCCCTTTGAACCCGCCTCGCGCCCAATTCTTGCTATGGTTCCGCCTTTCGCCATTCCGGCCGGATCGCTTTTTTCGGCCTGGCTGCGTTATCCAGGAGAATTCACCCATGTCCCAAGACGACACCACTGCTGCCATGGCCGCCGCCGGCCTGGTTCCCGGTCACTCCCCCGCACCCCTGCGTCTGCCCCGCCCCGACCGGCTCTTTGCTGCCCGGGCCGCCCGCCTGCGCCAACTGGCCCCGGGTAACCCCCTGGAAGACTGGATGGGTTTCGTGGCCCAACTCTGTGACGCCCAGCAAACCGTCGCCTTGGCCGCCGCCCAGGACCAGGATCCGGAAAGCCAGTGGCTCCACGACCTGCAAGCACTGCTGGATCAACTGCAAGGCAAGCTGGGTGCAGCCGCCGAAACCGCCCGCTACACCCTGAAACAACAAAAGGATGCCGCTCACCAAGCCCTGGCCGCCCGCATCATCAAG
>QKDJ01000245.1 GCA_003252145.1 Azovibrio restrictus | reverse complement strand
AGTTTTTCCGGGCTGCTGCGGGGGGCATCACCTCTGGATGATGGGCAGGACCATGATCTGCTGGTGGGTCATGGTTCGCCGGTGGCATCTGCCCCAGCGGAAGGTCTGCCCGGGACGGATATCCTGCATTTCCCTAAGGGCGCCCGGGCCGGGGACTGCATTCACCATCTGTTCGAACATGGGGATTTCACCCAGCCGGAGCAGTACCGGGCTGTGGTGGCCCAGGCCCTGCTGCAACACCCTCAAGGGGAGAATGCCCAGGCCCCTACCCTGATGGCCATGCTGGAGCAGATGATGACCCAGGTGCTGGCCACGCCCCTGGCCTTGCCGGGGAGCAGCCAGGCTCTGCATCTGTCCGACCTGCCCTGGTCCCGGCGTCTGGTGGAAATGGAGTTCCATTTACCCGCCGGGTTGCTGGACCCGGAGCGCCTTCAACACATCATGGCGCAGCATGGGGAAGCCTTGCCCCGTCTGGCTTTCCCGGCCCTGCAAGGTTTCCTCAAGGGCTTCATGGACCTGGTGTTTGTCCATGAGGGCCGTTATTACGTGCTCGACTGGAAGAGCAATCACCTGGGCTGGCGTCCCGAGGATTATGGCCCCGAGGCCATGGGCCGGGCCATGCTGGAGCATGGCTATACCCTCCAGGCCCGCTTGTATCTGCTGGCCCTGCACCGATACCTGGCCTTCCGCCTGCCGGATTACGATCCGGCTCGGCATCTGGGCGGCGCCTGTTATCTCTTTGTGCGGGGAGTGCGTCCCGACTGGGTGCTGGCAGACGGCAGTCAGGCCGGAGTCTGTCTCCTGCCGCCCCGGCCGGAGCTGATTCAAGCCATGGAAGCCATGCTGGCACCCGGCGTTTTTTCCTGGCAGCCTGCCTGAACTATGAGCAAGGTCTACGACTCGGCTCTGGTGTGGTTCCGCCGCGATCTGCGGGACTACGATCACGGGGCCCTGTACCAGGCCCTGCGCCAGTCCCGGCAGGTCTATTGCGTCTTTGTGTTTGATAGGGACATCCTGGATGTACTGCCCAGTCGGCAGGACAGGCGAGTGGAATTCATTCTGGGGTCGGTGGGGGAACTGGCTGCTGCCCTGGAAGCCCGGGGTGGTGGGTTACAGGTGCTTCATGGCCGGGCCGAGGCGGAAATACCCCGGCTGGCCCAGGCCTTGGGGGTCCAGGCCGTCTTTGCCAATCGGGACTATGAACCGGCTGCCAAGGCCCGGGATGCCCGGGTGGCGGCTGATCTTGGCCAAGCCGGTGTGGCCTTTGTGTCCCCCAAGGATCAGGTGGTCTTTGATCAGGACGAACTGCTGACTCAGGCGGGGCGTCCCTACACGGTTTTCACACCGTACAAGAATGCCTGGCTGAAGCGTCTGGCCGGTGCGGGGGGCGAGTTCTATCTGCGCGCCTATCCGGATGAGCCGCTAGGGGGCGGTGCCCTGGTGGTTCCTGGCCAAACGCCCCTCCTGCCGAGCTTGGCGGACCTGGGCTTTGAGGCCACCAACCTGGCGTCTCTGGGGATTCAGCCCGGCATGACCGGTGCCCGGGCGGCCTGGGAGGATTTTCAGCCGCGCCTGGAGCGTTACCGGGCTAGCCGGGATTTTCCAGCGGTGAAGGGCGTCTCCTACCTCTCCGTACATCTGCGTTTCGGCACCCTGTCCATACGGGAACTGGCCGCCCATGCCTGGCGCGCAGGAGGGGAGGGGGCGGAAACCTGGCTGTCCGAACTGGTCTGGCGGGATTTCTATTTCATGCTGCTGGATCATTTTCCCCATGTGGAATCCAGTAGCTTCAAACCGGAATTCGACGCCCTGGTCTGGGACGAATGGCCGGAAGGGCTGGCGGCCTGGCAGCAAGGGCGCACGGGCTATCCTCTCGTGGATGCGGCCATGGCCCAATTGAACCAGACGGGCTACATGCACAACCGTCTGCGCATGGTGGTGGCCAGCTTTCTTACCAAGGATCTGGGCATCAGCTGGCAGGCCGGAGAGCGTTACTTTGCCGAACACCTGAATGACTTTGATCTGGCCGCCAATAACGGGGGCTGGCAGTGGGCGGCCTCCACCGGTTGCGATGCCCAGCCCTGGTTTCGCATCTTCAACCCCGTGAGCCAGTCGGAAAAATTCGATCCCCGGGGCAAGTTCATCCGCCGCTACCTGCCCCAACTGGGGGCTCTGCCGGATAAATACATCCACGCCCCATGGACGATGCCGCCTCTGTTGCAGGAAGAATTGGGTGTGGTGATCGGGCAGGATTACCCATTGCCCATTGTGGATCATGCCCAAGCCCGGGAGCGGACTTTGGCCCGTTTTGGCCGTCTCAGGCAGGACACTTGAAAGCGGGGATAATGACGCGATGAAGAACAAGGGAGTGCTGTGATGAAAAAGAAAATGCTATTTCCCCTGCTGGGCTTGATGCTGGTGGCGACTAATGCTCTGGCCGACGGGGACATGGGGAAACTGGAATACCGGAATAGTTGTGCTGCCTGCCATGGAGCCGAGGGTAAGGGGGGCACGGAAATGGACGATTTCCTCCGTATCCAGCCGCCTGATCTGACCCAGCTCATGGCCCGTAATGGCGGAGTTTTCCCCACGGCTCGGGTGTATGAGGTGATTGATGGCCGTCTGGCAGTGAAGGCCCATGGTCCCCGCACCATGCCGGTTTGGGGCCAGCGCTACACGGAGGATGCCACCCGTCTGTTTGGCGATCCCTATCTGGGTGAGGCGTCCGTGCGGGTGCGCATCATCAGCCTGATCGACTATCTGTATTCGATTCAGGGACGCTGACTGAATTTCAGAGCACCATAAAAAAGGCCCGGAGTACCGGGCCTTTTTGCTGTGAAGGGAAAGGGTCAGGCCCTGCCGGTATAACCGGCCAGCAGGCGCAGCAGTTCCTCTTCGTCGTAGGGCTTGCCCAAATAATGGTTGGCCCCGATTTCCATGGCGTAGTTGCGGTGCTTGTCCGCCGTACGGGAGGTGATCATGATGATGGGCACATTGATCAGTCGCTCGTCGGCGCGGATGTTGCGCACCAGATCGAAGCCGTCCATACGGGGCATTTCGATGTCCGACAGGATCACGTCGGGAATCTTGTCGATGAGCTGTTCCAGCGCATCCACACCGTCCTTGGCCAGTTCCACCAGATAGCCTTCCCGGGCCAGCAATTTGCTGGTGATCTTGCGTACCGTGAGGGAGTCGTCCACCACCAGTACCGTGGGTTGCTGGACCACGGCAGGGGCCTGAGGCACTTCCTGCTCGGTAGCACCTTCGATATTGGTGCTGACGCTGGGCAGGCGGGAGGCCAGGGCTACCGGGTTGAGGATGAGCATGACCTGCCCATCGCCCAGTACCGTGGCACCGGCGATACCCACAACCCGGGCCATCTGGGGACCCACGTTCTTGACCACGATTTCCTGGTTGCCCCGCATTTCATCCACCAGTACGGCAACACGCTGGGCACCGGAGCGCAGCAACAGCACCCAATGGAGGCGGCGATGTTCGGGTTGGGTGTGGTTGTCTGCCAGCAGACGGGGCAGGTAATGGAAGGGGTAGGTATTGCCCTGCCACACGGCTTCACCCTTTTGCTGCATTTCATCCAGCACGTTTTCCCGTACTTCCATGACCTGTTCAATCATGGCGGAGGGAATGGCGTAGAGGCGCTCGGCCACCTGGACCATGACGGTCTGGGTGACAGCCAGGGTCAGGGGCAGGTAGAGGCGGAAGGTGGTGCCTTGACCCGGATGGGTATTGATTTCAATCCGGCCGCCCAGGGCGGTGATCTCGGTCTTCACCACGTCCATACCCACGCCGCGACCGGCCACCTGGGAGACCTCGGCGGCAGTGGAGAAGCCCGAGTGGAAGATGAAGTCCACCAGGTGCTTGTCGTCCACCTGTTCGCCCGGGGCGATCAGCCCAGCGGCTTCGGCCTTTTCGCGGATGCGTTTGAGGTTCAGGCCTGAGCCATCGTCGGCCAGGGACAGAATGATTTCATTGCCTTCCTGGGCCAGGGAGAGGCTGACTTCACCGATTTCTTCCTTGCCGACGGCCAGGCGCTGTTCCCGGGTTTCCAGACCGTGAGCCACGGCATTGCGCAGCATGTGCTCCAGGGGAGACAGGACCTTTTCCAGCACGGAACGGTCCAGTTCCACCTGGCCCCCGGAAATTTCCAGGTTGGCCCGTTTGCCCACTTCCTTGGCCGTCTGGCGTACCAGCCGGTAGAGCCGTTCGTTCTGGCTGGCAAAAGGCACCATGCGCACGCTCATCAGGGACTGCTGCAGGCTGCGGTTGAGGCGGGCTTGCGCAGTGATGGCGGCGTTGGCGTCATCAAGATTCTTGAGCAGGTTCTGCTGAACGGTGGAAACGTCGTTGACCGACTCGGCCATCATCCGGGTCAGTTCCTGGAAGCGGGTGAAGCGGTCCAGTTCCAGAGGGTCAAAGTCGGCCTTGGATTCGTGGCTGGTATTGGCCTGAATCTGGGTTTCTGCCTGAATTTCGATTTCCCGCAGCTGGCGACGCAGACGAATCACGTTTTCCGTCAGGTCGAGCAGGGAATCCTTCAATTCCCGCATTTCCCCTTCGATCCGGGTCCGGGCGATGGAGAGTTCGCCGGCTTCGTTAACCAATTGGTCTACCAGATCTGCACGAACCCGCAGTTGGGCTTTTTGCCCGGGTTCGTTTTCCGCGTGCTCAGTAACCGTGGCCGTATGGACAGGAGCCGGGGCTTGGGTGGTTGAGCTTTTGGGGGCAACAGTTGCCTGGGGGACTGCGACCGTATCACCGGGTGTTGCGGTGT
>QKDJ01000017.1 GCA_003252145.1 Azovibrio restrictus | reverse complement strand
ACCGATGAGGTGGCTGAGGCGGTCGCTGCTGCCCAGGGTGCGATGGGGGGCTGGCAGGCTCAGGATGTGTCCGCTCGTCAATCCAGCCTGTCGGCTTGGGCGGACGGCTTGCAGGGTTATGCAGAACATTTCGCCAAGCTGGTGACCCAGGAAACCGGGATGGCGGAGAGCGCAGCCCAGGCGGAAGTGGCCCAGGCTGTTGCGGCCCTGAAGGGTGATGATCAGATTGAAGCTGAAGGATGCCAAGCCCTGGTTTGGGATGACAGCCTGTCTCTGGCTGGCGTAGTGGGGCAAATGGCGCCTTTGCTGCGTTCCGGCGCGACGCTGGTGCTCAAGCCCAGTCCCCGGATGCCGGGTTCCGCCTATGCCCTGGTTGAACTGTCAGGCCGTGTGGGATTGCCAGCCGGGATCGTGAATCTGGTCCAGGGAGATGAGGCGGCCGTGTCTGCCCTGTGTGCCCATGAAGGGGTGTCCCGCCTGGTCTTTGTCGGTCGCCCTGAACTGGGTAACCGGGTGGGTGCCATGGCCGCCAAGGAACAAAAGCCTTTCACCCTGCGGGCCTGATTCCAGGGACTTCGGCGGGCTCCCCGGCTATCCGGTGGAGCCCCTTGTTCAGCACATCTTCACCACGATGTCGTGCAGGGTGTTGGCGCAGTTGGCCATGCGGTCTGCAGCGTTGGAAAGGTGGCGGTAGATTTCCCGCCGTTTGAACATGTTGATGTAGTCGTCACCCTGGAACAGATCGGCCAGGGCCCGTCGATACGCTTTTTCCACCTTGCGTTCCGATTTTCGGGCCGTATCCGCGTCTTCTGCAGCCGACTCCGGTGTGCGCCCCAGCTTGCCGTAGCCGATCACCAGGGCATCCATACCCATCTTCAAGTGCATGGCCATTTCCAGGCAATGCTTGTCCGGTACAACCCCCAGTACATCCATTTCACTGACCGTGGTTTTGCAGTAATTCACCACATCATCCATGTCCACGATGGCCCGGTAGATGTCTTCCCGGTCGATGGGGGTGGAAAAGGCTTCGTTCAAGGTGTGCAGGTTGCGTACCTTGATCCGGTCTGCCTCGTGTTCGTCCTGGCGAATCTGTTGGCCAATGTGAAGGGCCGCCGTTTCCATGAACTCCACCAGCAGCCCTGTGGTATGGGCCACGTGGGTGCTTTGTTCCGAGAGCAGACTGAAGAAATCCGGTGTCTTGGGAAATACACGATCGAACAGGCGGCGGAAGATGGAGGGCGTAGTGTTGTCCATAAGTGCCTCGATTCAGCCCGCAGGCTTGAGAAACAGGTTGACCAGGGCGTAGGCCAGGATGGCTACACAGGCGGCACCGGGAATGGTGATGATCCAGGTGGTGACAATGTCGCTCGCCTTGGACCAACGTACGGCCCGGGGGCGCTCGGAGGCCCCGATACCCATGATGGAGGTGGCCACCACATGGGTGGTGGAGACCGGTGCGCCGATGAGCGAGGCGGCCAGGATTACGCTGGCAGAAGTTAGTTGGGAATCCAGGGCATGCATGGGCCGCACCCGGTAAATGGCAAAGCCCAGGGTGCGGACAATGCGCCAGCCCCCGGAAAGAATACCCAGGGTGATGGCGGAGGCGCAGGCCAGCATGACCCAGAAGGGCACCACGAATTCCTGGATGAAGCCCCCCAACACCAGCACCAGGGTGAGGATGCCCATGCTTTTTTGGGCATCATTGGCTCCGTGGGAGAAAGCGAGCCCGGCTGCGGTCGCGTACTGGGCCAGTTTTAGCCCGGAATTGGCGGCCGGACGGGCGGCCCGCAACAGGGCATGCATGAGGCGATGGATCAGGTAGCCGGCCCAGAACCCGGCCAGTGGGGAGAGCAGCAGGGCGGCCAGCACCTTGAGTACCCCGGTCACATGACCTTCTGCCAGTTCCTTGAAACCCCACACCACATGTTCGCTGCCCACGGAAACTACTACCGCGCCGGCCAGGCCGCCCACCAGGGCATGGGATGAGGAGGAGGGAATGCCCTTCCACCAGGTCACCAGATTCCAGACGATGGCCCCGATCAGGCCGCAAAGAATCACCGAAAGGGAAAGCAGGGGCGGTACATCACCCAATTGGATGAAGGAGCCGATGGTATTGGCGACTGCTGTGCCCCCCAGCAGAGGGCCGAGAAACTCGAAAAACCCCACCACTATCACAGCCTGAGCCGGGGTCATGGCACGGGAGGCAATCACGGTGGCCACAATGTTGGCTGCGTCGTGAAAGCCATTGGTGTAATCAAACAACAGAACGATGATGACCGTGATGATGGCCAGGATCAGCAAGGCGTTCAAGCCGGTCTCCTGTCATGGAATGGTCATCTCATTATATAGAGAGAACGGCCATGGGCTTGGCTTTGCAGGCTGTCATTGCGTTGTCATGGGCTGGTTCCATCATGCCTTGATGATATTCGCCCGGGTTTGAGTTTCATGGGGGCAGGTGATCCCGAAATGACGGTCGGCTGGTTTGGCAGGATTCGTGGCGGCATGCGCTGGGGCTGGTTCATGCTGCTACTGGGGCCGCCCTTGCTGACCTTGCTGTTGGTTGTGGCCATCTGGGTACTGTCCTTGCGCCAGACTCAGCAAGAGTCCGAGCAGGCCCTGGCTGCCATCCGCCAGGAAAACCAGACCTTGGCCCACGTGGTGGCGGCCAATCTGGCCCAGGTACTGGCGCGCCCCCAGCTTTATGCGGAAGGGGCGGCCGATCTATTGGACCGGGAGCGGGAGGCTCGCCTGGCGCTGCGGGCAACCCTGGCGGGTGACGAGGCCTACCTGCGGCTGGTGGTGATGGATCAGCGTAAACACATCATCTTTGCCAGCAGCTCCCAGGCCAACGACCTGATGCAATCGGCAGAGACCTCTTCTGATGGGAGGCTGATGCTGAGTTTGCCTTCCGGGCATTCGGACGAGGCCTGGCAGTTGCCGGTTTCCCTGGGGCTGCGCAGCCCAGGGGGGCGGGACGGCTATTTAGTGATGCTCCTGGATCTGGGCTATTTCCTGCGGCTATACCAGGGGGCTGGTCTGGGGGCGCGCCGTATCGGCATCAGCCTTTCGGATGGTCGCTCCATCGTGGAGGTGGACGATCTGTCCATCAGTTTGGGGGGGCGTTCCGGGCATGGTGAAGAGGAGGCCATGGTGCGGGTGAGCAAGCCGGTAAGCGGGCTGCCCCTGCAGGTGGATATTACCCAGAGCGAAGCCAGCATCATGGCTGGGCTTGATGTCTCTCGGCGTCACCATTTGCGCTGGGCCTGGGGGTTGACCCTGTCTCTGGTGCTGGGGGGAGGGTTGCTCACCGGGCTGGCCTTGCGGCAGCGTCGTTTGCATCAACGGGTCCTGGCGTCGGAACAGGAAAATCGCCATCTGATCAGTAAGCTCGAAGAGGAAAAGGGCCAGGCCTATCAATTGGCGTCCCATGATCATCTGACCGGCCTACCCAATCGCATGCTCTTTTCCGAATTGTCAGCCAGCCATTTGTCGGGGGCGCGACGGGCCCGGCATCTGCATGCCCTGATTTTTCTGGATCTGGATCGCTTCAAGGCCGTCAACGACCGCCTGGGTCACCATGTGGGGGACCTGCTGCTGCAGACCGTGGCCCTGCGTCTACGTCAGGTGCTGCGTGATTCGGATCTGGTCTGTCGTCAGGGCGGAGATGAATTTGTCCTTCTGGTCAATGAACTGGCGAGTGTGGAAGATGCGGGGCGGGTGGCCCTCAAGATCATTCAGGTGGTGGGCGCCCCCTGTCAGCTGGAGGGTCATGATCTGGAGGTGCGGCCCAGTCTGGGCGTGGCCCTGGCACCCCAGGACGGGATGGATATGGAAACCCTGATGGCGCGGGCGGATAGTGCCATGTATGCGGCCAAGGCTGCCGGGCGGGGCACCTACCGCTTTTTCGATGCAGCCTTGAATACGATTCCTGTCCGGCAAGACGAACTGGCTCGGGATTTCCCCCCGGCCCTGGAGGCTGGCCGACTGGTCCTGCATTTTCAGATCCAGCGCTCCGCCAGGGATTGGCAGCCCATGGGCCTGGAGGCCCTGGTGCGCTGGGAGCATCCGGCGCATGGTTTGGTGTACCCCAAGGATCTGTTGCCTCTGGCCAGGGAATTGGGGTTGCTGCCCCGGCTGGATGCCTGGGTCTGCAAGACTGCCTGCGAAATTCTGCAGCAATGGCAGTCCCGGGGCTACAAGCCTCTGCCCGTGACCATCAATGTGGCACCGGAGAGCTTGGCCGCCCCTGATTTTGACGAACAATTGCTGGGCGAATTGCAGGCCCGGAACATCTCCCCCGCTTTGCTGGCCCTGGATATTCCCGGGGCCTGGTTTGCCAACGCCCAGGGGGCGGCCTTGGCGCGCCTGGATGCTCTGGCCCATCAGGGCGTTACCCTGCGGGCGGAGGGGTTTGGTCAGGGGCGGGTGGGGTTCCAGCACTTGCGGGATCTGCCCGTCAAATGCCTGAAGGTGGAACCCGGCTGGGTTGGTGAGGGGGGAGAGGTGGGTCGGGTGGGGAGCACGGCCAGCTTCATCATCACCCTGGCCCATGTGCAAGGGTTCCGGGTCCTGGTGAGTCATGTGGAAACCGGGGAACAGCTGGCCCAGCTGAAGGCGGTCGGGGCTGATGGCGTGCAGGGCTATCACATCCATCGTCCGGCTCCCGTAGAGGAGGTGAGTGCCCTGCTATTTCAGAAGTCAGCCCTACAGGTGCGCGCTGGGACTGGTGTTCGGGCTGCTGGCTCTGCAGGTTTGGGGCCAATGCGAACAGCCTGCCCGTTTGAGTTTTTCCCTGATTCCCCAGGGGGATCCGGCCAAGGATATGCAAGCCTACGGTGCCCTGGTGGCCGCCATTGAAGCACGCACCGGTCGCCGGGTGAATCTGGTCATGCCCCAATCCTACGGGAGCGTGGTGGAGGGGTTGGTGGCCGGAAGCCTGGATTTCGCCATTCTTGGTCCCGCGTCCTATCTCAAGGCCCGACAGGCCAGTCCTGACGTGCGGGTCTTTGCCTCCTACGCCAAGCGGGGCGGGGCCTATCAGGAAGAGGGGCCTTACTACCGCTCCCTGCTGGTGGTGCGGAGTGAGGGACCTTTCAAGGAGGCCGGAGACCTGAAAGGCACGGTGGTGGCCCTGACCGATCCCGTGAGCACCTC
>QKDJ01000178.1 GCA_003252145.1 Azovibrio restrictus | reverse complement strand
CCCCATTGCAAGCCAACCTGTCTTGATGTGTTGCTTGAGGGGGCTGACCAGGCCCTGTACGAGGCCAAGGCTGGCGGCCGTAATCAGGTGGTGCTGGCCGGGGCCTTGAGTTGCTGCCACGAACATCCCGTGCTGTTCTGATACGGGTATCGCCCAATAAAAAAAACCGCCAATTGGCGGCTTTTTTATTGGGCGAATACGACTGGATCACAGGGTCTGGGCATTTTCCGCCAGGTATTTGGCAACCCCGTCGGGAGAGGCCGTCATGCCCTTCTTGCCTTTCTGCCAGCCTGCGGGACAGACTTCCCCGTGCTCTTCAGTGAATTGCAGGGCATCCACCATGCGGATCATTTCATCCACATTGCGACCCAGGGGCAGGTCATTGACCACCTGGTGGCGGACCTTGCCTTCCTTGTCGATCAGGAAAGAGCCCCGGAAGGCGACGCCGGCCGCATCGAATTCCACGTCATAGGCGCGGCAGATTTCGTGTTTCACATCGGCCACCAGGGGGTATTGCACCTGGCCAATGCCGCCCTTTTCCACCGGGGTGTTCTTCCAGGCCAGGTGAGTGAACTGGGAGTCGATGGAGATACCAATGACTTCCACATCGCGCTTCTTGAACTCATCCAGGCGATGGTCAAAGGCGATCAGTTCGGAGGGGCAGACAAAGGTGAAGTCCAGGGGATAAAAGAACATCACCACATATTTTCCCTTGAAGCTGGAGAGCTTCAATTCCTTGATTTCATTGTTGCCATAGACGGCATTGGCAGTGAAATCCGGGGCTTGCTTACCAACGAGAACAGCCATGTCGAGTCTCCTTGTGTGGTCGGGATTGAAGCGAAGAAATCTAGCGAAAGGGGCCTGGGATTGTCAATCAGCAGGCTCGGAGGGCTTATGGAGTGGGGTGAATCTGGAAGCCGGCACCAGGGCGTACGTCAGCAGCCTCCACCGGGGTGCTTTGCACTTCCTCCACACTGGCACCAGGGGGGCCCTGGCGGGCCCAGTCCAGCAGGGACTCAAGGGCAAAGTTGCTGCCGTGAGCCAGGGCCTCGACTCGACCATCAGGCAGGTTGCGAACCCAGCCGTCAATATGCCGTGCGGTGGCCTCCCGCTGCAGGCTGGCCCGGTATCCGACCCCCTGAACGTGGCCGGAAATCAGCAGGTGCATGGATTCAGACTTCATCTTCCTGTAGGGGGGGTAAGAGGTTACAAGCCCGCTCCAGGGCTTCGGATAATTGGGGGCAGATGTTTTCCTCACCCAGGTGATCCAGAAAGCCTGAGCGGTACAGCAGGGAGCCGGGCTGGGAGTTCAGGCCACTGATGATCAAGGTGCAGCCCCGCTTTCGGAGTTTGGAAAACAGGTTTTCCAGGCCCTCCAGCCCCGTGGTGTCGAGCTGGATCAGGCTCTGCATGTCCAGAATGACTACCTCCGGATGCCCCGCATGGGGGTCCAGCAGGGCTTCCAGTTTGTTCACCGCGCCGAAAAAGAGTGAGCCATAGAGCCGCCAGGCGGCTACGCGCATGCTGCCATCAGGGTAAAGGAGTGCAGGCTCCTGCTCATGCTCCTTGAGGGGCAGGCGCTCAATGCGGGTCAATTCCGACATGCGATAGATGAAGAACAGACAAGCCAGCACCATGCCCAGTTCCACGGCGATGGTCAGATCGAAAACCACGGTGACAAAAAAAGTGGTGAGCAGGATGGCCCGGTAATTGTTGGAAAAGTGGCGCAGCTTCCTGAACTCGTGCCATTCCCCCATGTTGATGGCGACCACCACCACAATGGCAGACAGGGTGGCCAGGGGGATGTAGGACGCCAGAGGGGCCAGAACCAGAACCATGGCCAGCAGCACCAGGGCATGCACGATGCCGGCCACGGGCGTCCGTCCCCCGGAGCGGATGTTGGTGGCCGTGCGGGCGATGGCACCGGTGGCAGCAAAGCCGCCAAACAAGGGAGCGGCCAGGTTGGCGATACCCTGGGCAATCAATTCCTGGTTGGGGTCGTGCCGGTCCTCGATGGCAGTATCGGCTACACGGGCCGAGAGCAGGGACTCAATGGCACCCAGCAGGGCAATGGTGATGGCTGGCGAAATGAGCTTGCCCAGGGTTTCCAGGGAAAGAGGGGGTAGGGAAAAGGAGGGCAACTCCTGGGGAATGCCGCCAAAACGGCTGCCTATGGTCTCCACCGGCAGCCCGAACAGGGGGGTGGTGGCGGTAGCCAGTACCAAAACGGCGAGAGGTCCGGGGGTACGGCGCAGAAAAGCCAGTTGTGGTACTTGGGCCATGCGGTTGTAGAACAGCAGGAAAAACAGGGAGGCGACGGAGAGGGCCAGGGTGGGCCAGTGGATCAGGTGAATGCTGGCGGCCAGGGTCTTGAGCTTGCCGAAGAATTCCGGGGGCAGGTCGGTGATCTGCAGCCCCAGGAAATCCTTGATCTGGGCCATGAAGATCACCACGGCAATGCCGTTGGTGAAACCAATTACTACGGAGACGGGAATGAAACGGATCAACTGCCCCAGGCGAAAGATGCCCATGGCCAGCAGGAAAAGTCCGGCCAGCATGGTGGCAATGAGCAG
This sequence comes from Azovibrio restrictus, assembly GCA_003252145.1. Lineage (GTDB taxonomy): Bacteria > Pseudomonadota > Gammaproteobacteria > Burkholderiales > Rhodocyclaceae > Azovibrio > Azovibrio restrictus_A. The sequence goes on along the minus strand of QKDJ01000178.1, from coordinate 2,222 downwards.
GTTGCCGAAGCCATAGGCGGCCACGATGCCGTAGACGATGGGAATGAAGGCGCCCGTGGGGCCGCCGATCTGGACCCGGGAGCCTCCCAGGGCAGAAATCAGGAAGCCGGCAACGATGGCGGTCCAGATGCCGGCTGTAGGGGATGCACCGGAAGCAATGGCAAAGGCCATGGCCAGGGGCAATGCCAGCACGCCGACGGTGATGCCAGCGGCCACGTCTTTGCCGAGCTGATCCTGGTTGTAGCCATGCAGGCATTCCAGCAGCTTCGGACGAAAGGCGATGTTCATGGAAACTTAGTATTCAGCCATCGCCTGCTGGGGCCTGAGACTGGCCACGGTCACCAGGACCCGGGCCAGGGCCCAGAACATGAGGATGAATCCGGCAATGATGAACAGGATGGAACTAAGAAAGGTCGAGGGAATGCCTATGAGCAGCAAGGGAGTACCGTTGACCAGATAGAGGCCGCCTATGGCAATGAGCGTCATGCCGAGCAGATCGGTCAGCAGGTAGCCGATCAGGGGCAGGGTCAATAAACGAGGTGTGGTCAGGGCGGTCATGATCCGGTAATCCTACCCGCCCTGCCTTTCAGCAAACTTACGCCATTTATTTGATTCGCATGCCTGCCTGGGCGCCGGAGTCGGGGGACAGGATATACAGACCCCCGGTCTTGCCTTCCGGATCAGAGGCGGCCAGCACCATGCCTTCGCTCATGCCGAACTTCATCTTGCGGGGTGCCAGGTTGGCCACCATCACCGTCAGGCGACCCTGGAGCTGGGCCGGGTCGTAGGCGGACTTGATGCCGGCAAAGACCTGGCGGGGCTTCTCTTCGCCGATGTCCAGCATCAGGCGCACCAGTTTGTCGGCCCCTTCCACGTGGGCCGCTTCGACAATCTTGGCCACCCGCAGATCCACCTTCATGAAGTCGTCGATGGAAATGTGGGGGCCGGTTTCGGCCGCAGCCTGGGCAGTCTTGGCTTCGTTCTGCTGTTTTTCCCCGTGGCGTTGAGGGCTTTCAGGGGCCTTGGTCACGGTTTCGGCAGGGGTCAGGCTGGCCTTGTTGGCGTCCACCAGGGCGGCCACTTGCTTGGGTTCGATGCGGGTCATCAGATGCTGGTAGGGTTGAATCACGTGGTCGGCAGCCAGCAGGGTGGCGGCATCGTCCCAGGTGAGGGGCGCGATGTTGAGGAAGGCTTCCACCTTCTCGGCCACGGCAGGCAGCACGGGCTTGAGCAACACAGTGAGCAGGCGGAACAGGTTGAGGCTGTTGGAGCAGGCGGCGTGCAGTTCCCTATCCTTGCCTTCCTGCTTGGCCAGTTCCCAGGGTTTGACGCTGTCCACGTACTGGTTGGCTCCGTCGGCCAGGGCCATGACTTCGCGCATGGCCTTGCCGAATTCCCGGGCTTCGAACAGTTCGGCAATGCGGGGAGCCGCTTCCTGAATGGCCTTGAGGGCAGGCAGGTCGGCATCGGCAGGAGCCAGCTGGCCGTTGAAGCGCTTGGCGATGAAACCGGCGGAGCGGCTGGCGATGTTCACGTACTTGCCCACCAGGTCCGAATTTACCCGGGCCACAAAATCGTCCAGGTTCAGGTCCAGATCTTCCAGGGTGTTGGTGAGCTTGCCGGCAAAGTAGTAGCGCAGCCATTCCGGGTTGAGCTTCTGGTCCAGGTAGCTTTCCGCCGTGATGAAGGTGCCTCGGGACTTGGACATCTTGGCCCCGTCCACCGTCAAAAAGCCGTGGGCGAAAATCTTGGTGGGGGTGCGGAAGCCTGCATGGGCCAGCTCGGCGGGCCAGAACAGTGCGTGGAAATAGAGGATGTCCTTGCCGATGAAGTGGTACAGCTCGGTGCTGGAACCCGGCTTGAAGTACTCGTCGAAGTCGATGGCCTTCTGGCCGCACAGGTGCTTGAAGGAGCCCATGTAGCCGATGGGGGCGTCCAGCCACACATAGAAGTACTTGCCCGGTGCATCGGGAATCTCGAAGCCGAAATAGGGGGCATCCCGGGAGATGTCCCAGTCCGTCAGCTTGTTGTCGCCGGGGGCGCCCAGCCATTCCTGCATCTTGTTGGAGGCTTCAGCCTGCAGCACGGCGTTTTCCTTGCCGGTGTACTGGCGCAGGAAGGCTTCGCAACGGGGATCGGAGAGTTTGAAGAAATAGTGGTCGGAATTACGCAGTTCTGGCTTGGCGCCGGAAACGGCGGAGTAGGGATTCTTCAATTCCGTG
>QKDJ01000153.1 GCA_003252145.1 Azovibrio restrictus | reverse complement strand
CAAAAATGGCGTCCACGACGATTACCAGCGTAATGGCCGTCACTACGGAAGCAGTTGTCCGCATGGAAAGGCTTTCCGTGTTGGGCCGCACATGCAAGCCAAACTGACAGGCCAGCAAGGCGATCAGAAATCCGAACACAGCACCTTTGGCAAGACCGATCCACAGGTTGGCCACAGGCACAGCCTTGGGCAACATGCTGAAAAAATAGAAGAAGGAGAAATCCAGCTGCCACAGGGCAGCCAGTGCACCTCCCAGCAGGGCCGAGGCAGAAGACCAGAGCACCAACAGGGGCATGGCGATGGTCAGGGCCACCACTTTGGGCAGCACCACCCGTATGGTCCGGGAAATGCCCAAGGTGGACAGGGCATCGATCTCTTCCGTCACCCGCATGACCCCGATTTGAGCCGTCATGGCGGAACCGGAACGCCCGGCCACCAGCACCGCCACCAACACCGGCCCCAGTTCCCGGATGATGCTGATCCCCAGGATATTCACGATGAACAGATCGGCCCCGTAGGCTTTTAATTGCAGGGCTGAGAGATAGCTGATGGTGATGCCGATGAGAAAGCCCACCAGAGCCGAGACAGGCATGGCCTGGGCGCCCGCTTTATAGATGTTGGCTGACATTTCCTTCCAGGGAATGTCCCTGGGGTGACGGCAAAGGAAAAGGATGTCCAACACCAGTTGGCCATATAACTCCAGCACCCCCAGCAAATTCCGCAGGATGGACAGGGTGAGCCGCCCCACCCTCGCGACCGGGTTGGCATCGTGGCGCGAGGGCAAAGGGCTGAAGGCTTCGCCTGGCAGGGCGGCCACACGCTCCAGGGTCGCCCGCATGGTGCCTTCCGCCGCCAAGGTTTGGGGCCATTTACGACCCCAAGCCCGCCACAGCAGCACGGCTGCGGCGCTATCCAGGCGCTCTACGGATTCCAGATTCCAGGCCAAAGCCCGATCCTGCCCCAGGCGACTGACCTGATCTTGCAATCCGTCATCTACAGCCATCAAAGCCACCAAGGTCCACTGACCTTCCAGGCATACCTGCCCGTCACGCAAGGTCAGTGCCGGCTGTTTCATCCGATCACTTTTCCCTTCGGGGCCACAGCATTCTTTACCCGGAACATGATGCCCACCCGGCGCCACACCAGGCTTTCCTCATTGAGGGCAGCCGCCGTCCATGGGTTTGCTTCCAGCCAACGGGCTGGCAGAACCAACTGGAATCCGTCCGGAGCGGTTTTCACCTCATAGGCAGGCAATTCCCGGTCGTCCCGGGTGCGATGCAACAACACCGCCAGACGTAGCGCAAACACCAGACGCCATGAGGGGTCCTCAGGAGAGAGAGCAGCCAGTTTTTCCAGCTTGCCCCGATGCCCCAGTACCAAGGCAGCCAGACGGGCCTTGTCCTTGTTGGAAAAACCCGGCATGTCCGCGAAGGTAAGGATGTAGGCCCCATGTTTGTGGTAGCCGTTGTGAGCGATGGAAATCCCGATTTCATGCAGGGACGCCGCCCAGGACAGAAACAGGGGGTCGTACTCCCCCAGCCCGGTCTGATCCAGGCTGGCAAGAATGCTCATAGCCGTGCGTCGTACCCGGCCAGCCTGCCCCTTGTCCACCTGATAACGGCGCACGAACTGCTTGACCGTGGTGTCCCGCATGTCGTCCTGATGAAAACGTCCCAGCAGGTCGTACAGCACGCCCAGACGCAGGGCACCGTCCGCATAGTTCATGCGCTCTATGCCCAGCTCTTCAAACACGGCAGTGAGAATGGCCAGACCACCAGGCAGCACGGGAAGGCGATCAGAACGCACACCGGGGGCATTGAAGGCATGAATGGAGCCCGCCTTGATGAGCATGGCCGCCAGGCGATCCATGCCCTCCCGGGTGATACCGGTCACACCACCCGGATTCAAATTATTGAGTTCCACCAGATCGGCAATGGCTCGGGCCGTGCCCGAAGAACCGATGGCCTCTTTCCAGCCCAGTTGCTGATAGTCATGGGCAATCAGTTCGATTTCCTTGGCCGCTGCCACCTGAGCTTCCCGCAGGCGCTTCTTGTCCACCTTGCCATCCGGGAAAAATTGCAGGGTGTAGCTGACGCACCCCATGTACAGGGATTCGGTCAGTTGGGGATCAGTTTTCTTGCCAATAATGAATTCGGTGGAGCCCCCGCCAATATCCACCACCAGGCGCTTATGGGGTGCCAGCGGTAAGGAATGCACCGCACCGATATAGATCAGCCGTGCCTCTTCCCGGCCGGCAATCACTTCGATGGGAAATCCCAAAGCAGCCTCACCCTGGGCCAGAAACTCCCGGGCATTCTTGGCGACCCGCAGGGTATTGGTGGCGACTGCCCGCACCGCCCCTTCACCCAGGCCCCGCAAGCGCTCACCAAAATAACGGAGTGCTTCCACCCCCCGGGCCATGGAGGCCTCATCCAGCATCTTTTCCGGCGTCAGACCACTGGCCAAACGCACCGTTTCCTTGAGGGAGTCTAGGGGGTAAATCTGGTCTTCCACCACTCGCCCCACCTGCAGACGAAAGCTGTTGGATCCCAAATCCACGGCGGCAATGGTTTCGTATTCCATCAAAATCGGGCGCGTGTTGGAAACGGGCATTCTAGCATCCCCATGGTTTCCACTCCGGCCCCGCGGGGCTTAATATTCCTTTAATATAACTGTAAAAAAATTACGGCCTTACAAGAAACTCATCACGTAAAGTCTCCAGAGGACACCACCATGAACCGCCCTTCTCATCTTCGCCAGTTTCCCCCAGAGCACTATTTGAACCGGGAACTGGGTCTGCTTGCCTTCAACCGCCGGGTCATGGCCCAAGCCAAGGATGAGCGCACCCCCCTGCTGGAACGACTGCGTTTTCTCTGCATCGTCTCCAGCAACATGGATGAATTCTTCGAAATCCGGGTGGGCGGCCTGAAAGAACAGATTCGCGCTCAGTCCTCCACCACCACCACCGATGGCAAAACCGCCCAGGAAGCCTTTCGCCTGGTCAGTGCCGAAGCCCATGCGTTGGTGGAGGAGCAATACCAGATTTTCAATCAGGAAGTGACCCCCCAACTGGCAGCCGAAGGCATTCACTTCATCCGCCGGACCGCCTGGAATGAGGCTCAACGGACCTGGATTCGCGAATACTTCATCCGGGAAGTGATCCCCGTCCTCACCCCCATCGGGCTGGACCCATCCCACCCCTTCCCCCGGGTGCTCAACAAGAGTCTTAATTTCGCCGTGGAACTCCAGGGCAAGGACGCCTTTGGCCGTAGCTCCGGCGCTGCCATTGTTCAAGCCCCACGCATGTTGCCCCGAGTGGTGCAATTGCCGCCTGAACTGGCGGGCAGCCCCCACGGCTTCGTATTCCTCTCCTCCATCCTCCACGAATTCGTGGGTGAGCTGTTCTCCGGCATGACGGTGCTGGGCTGCTACCAGTTCCGGGTCACCCGCAACTCCGACCTGTTCGTGGATGAGGAAGAAATCACCAATCTGCGGACCAAGTTGCAAGGTGAATTGCCTCATCGCCACTTTGGGGATGCCGTACGTCTGGAAGTAGCCGACAACTGCTCCCCCGCCATGACCCAGTTCCTGCTCTCCCAGTTCAGCCTGACGGAAGCCGATCTGTACCGGGTTCAAGGCCCGGTGAACCTGGTGCGCCTGATGCAGGTGCCGGACTGGGTGGATCGCCCCGATCTCAAATTCAGTCCCTACACGCCCGGACTTCCCAAAGGCCTGGACAAGAACCCCAATATCTTCGCCACCATTCGCCAGGGGGACATCCTCCTGCATCACCCCTACCAATCCTTCGCCCCGGTGATCGACCTGCTGCAACAGGCTGCGACGGACCCCCAGGTAGCCGCCATCAAGATGACCGTTTACCGAACAGGTACCGACTCTGTTCTGATGCAGTCCCTGATTCGGGCCGCCCAGAATGGCAAGGAAGTAACCGTGGTAGTGGAACTCATGGCCCGCTTTGACGAGGAAGCCAACATTGGCTGGGCCACCAAGCTCGAAGAAGTGGGAGCCCACGTGGTCTACGGTGTGGTGGGCTACAAGGTACACGCCAAGGCCCTGCTGATCGTGCGTCGGGAAGAAGGTCAATTGCGCCGCTACGTGCATCTGGGTACAGGCAACTACCACCCCCGTACCGCCCGCCTCTATTCCGACTTCGGCCTGCTCACCGCCAACGAGGAAATCGGCCAGGACGTCTCCGAGGTCTTCAAGCAGCTCACGGGTCTGGGCAAGGCCCGTACCCTGAAGCACCTGTGGCAAGCCCCCTTCACCCTGCAACCCAACATCGTTACAGGTATTCAGCAGGAAATGGAGAACGCCCGGGCTGGCAAGAAGGCCATGATCGTGGCCAAGATGAATGCCCTGCTGGAACCGGAAACCATCAACGCCCTCTACGAAGCCTCCCAGGCCGGGGTGCAGATCGATCTGATCGTGCGCGGCGTCTGCGCCCTGCGCCCCGGTGTCCCCGGTCTTTCCGACAACATCCGGGTGCGCTCCATCATCGGCCGCTTCCTGGAGCATCACCGGGTCTTCTACTTCTACGCCGATGGCGAGGAAAAGCTTTACCTCTCCAGCGCCGACTGGATGGAACGCAACTTCTTCCGCCGCATCGAACTGGGCTTTCCCATCCTCGACCACCGGCTCAAGAAGCGCATCATGCTCGAAGGCCTGCGTCACTACCTGGCCGACAACCAACAGGCTTGGGAAATGTCCAGTGACGGGTTCTATACCCGCAAACGGGTCAGCCGGGCCAAGCCCCGCAATGCCCAAGCCGAATTGATGGAGTCCCTAGGACACTAAACTCCTCCGCCCCAAAAGCACAAAGCCCCGGAGACACCTCCGGGGCTTTGTCTT
>QKDJ01000148.1 GCA_003252145.1 Azovibrio restrictus | reverse complement strand
TAATTTAATTCATAGTGTTACGCTGTATATGATGTCCATCGTGGTAGTTCGCAACTCGTCTCACGCAAAGTTCAACAAGGCTTAACTGGATCCAGATTGCATCCTCTCCCATCACGATACATTGCACTAATGTGCCCTACGAAGAAAACAGAGCCTATTCATCAAACGCCCAAGTCTCAATAGGGGAACCAGTCGCAATTGCGACCCCTCTACCCTTGAGCTTCATTTTTTCGCCGCCGCTGATGCTCCTGGGCCAGCAGGAGTTTTTCGTGGGCCAGAAAGAAGGGGCGATAGAGCACGAAGCTGTTGAGGATGCAGACCAGCGCCATCACCAGGTTGGGCCAGCTGCCGTTGGCGGCCCAAGCCGCGCCGAGTGGTGACGGCATGGACCATGGCAGCATGGCCACAAAGCGATCGAGATAGCCCCATTCGGTGAGCAGCCAGGCCAGGGTGGCATTGATCAGGGGAACGCCAATAAACGGCACTAAAAACAACGGGTTCATTATGATGGGGAAGCCGAACAGTATGGGTTCGTTGATGTTGAACAGGGAGGGGATCATCCCCAGTTTGCCAACCGAGTTCAGGGTCTGGCTGCGGCTGCGCAGGGCCATGAACACCAGGGGCAGGGTGGAGCCGATGCCGCCAATCAGCAGGTAGTAGTCCCAGAAGCCCTGCAAAAAGATGTGGGGCAGGGGCTCGCCGTTGATCAGGGCCGTCTGGTTGGCACTGACGCCAGCCATCCAGAAGGGGAAGAGCAGACCGGTGACGATCAGGGCGCCATGAACGCCGATGAACCACAGCAGATGGGCGACCAGCAGGGCCACCAGCACGGCGGGCAGGGTATCGGCACCGGTGATCAGGGGCTGGAACAGGTGTCCCATCAGCTCGGGCAGGGGGATGCCGAATTGGTTCTGCAGCCAGAGTTTCAGCAGGCTCAGGGACAGCATCACAAACAGCAGGGGAATGATGTACTGAAAGCCGCGGCGGGTCATCAGCGGCACTTCGTTGGGAAACGAGATGACCCAGCCCATGCGATGGAACAGGCGAATGATCTCCACAGTGTAGAATGCACCCAGCAGGGCTGTGAAGATCCCCAGCCCGCCCAGATAGCCAAACACGCCGATTTGCAGCGACTTGAAATCGATCAGCATCAGGAAGCTGAGGCAACCGCACAGACCGGACAACCGCTCCGGCATCTCATAGGCCTTTGCCAGGCTGGCGGCCGCACCGAAGGCGATGATCAGGGCCACCAACCCGGAGGTGTGGCTGTAGACGGGGTAGAGCCAGGGCGTCAGCTGGTGAGACAGATCCCGTAGCCAGATGGCCCAGGCATGGCTGTTGTCAGGGGCAATCGGCGGATAGAGCAGGGGGACCAGCAGGCTGCCCACTATGACGAAGGGCATGGCGAGCTGGAAACCATCACGCAGCGCCAGCACATGCCGGCTGCGAGTCAGCCAGTTGGCAATCGGTACCATTCGCTGCTCGACGATGCTGACCAGCAGCCCCATCACATGCATGTTCATCTCTTTGTTTCCCGTTCCAGATCTCGTCGGCGTTATTCCATTTTGCGTCGTTTCACGGAAACAGTCCGGACTTTGTAAAACCGATTTCCAAAATTTCCAGCGCAGATCACATAACCCGTTCCAGTCCGGCTTGATAGCCGATCCGGATCACAAATCACAGCGGAAACTAACGGAAAACGGTTTCCAAATTAAATCCAAACAACCACAATTACACCGTCCACTACCACTGACGGAGATTCGTTGATGAAAAAGATCATGTTGTGCTGCTCTTCCGGCATGTCCACCAGCCTGCTGGTCAAGAAGATGAAAGAGGAAGCGCAGAAGCGGGGACTGGAGGCTGAAATCAACGCGTTTGGTGCCAGCGAGTTCGATGTCCAGATGCCCAACTACCAGGTGGTCCTGCTGGGGCCACAAGTCAAGTACATGCAGGCCGAGCTGGCCGGCCGGGCTGCAAGCCACGGTGTCCCGGTGGCCACCATCGATATGGTCGACTACGGCATGCAGCGTGGTGACAAGGTGCTCGATCACGCCCTTGCCCTGATTGGCTGACCCCCAAATTTTAGGAGTTACACATGAGTCATATTCACCCTTACGACCGCTTCGTCTCCTTCATCGAGCAGACGATCAGCCCCTTGGCCGGGCGCCTCGGACAGCAGAAGTATATCCAGGCCATCCGTGACGGCTTCATCGCCGCCTTACCCTTCATGATTGTCGGCAGTTTCCTGCTGGTTTTCATCTTTCCTCCCTTCTCATCGGAGACCCAGTGGGGCTTCGCCCGCGCCTGGCTGGATTTTTCCAGCACCTATCAGACGCAGTTGCTGCTGCCTTTCCAGCTGAGCATGGGGCTGATGACCCTGTTCATCTCGGTGGGGATTGGTGCCAGTCTGGCTCGCCAGAATGGCCTTGACCCGGTGACGACCGGCCTGCTCTGCCTGATGGCGTTCATGCTGGTGGCGGCCCCGGTCAAGGACGGTCAGATCTCCATGCAGTATTTCTCCGGCCAGGGGATCTTTACTGCCTTGCTGACCGCTATTTATGCCAGTGAGCTGTATGCCTGGCTCAAGCGCAACAACATCACCATCAAACTGCCGCCCCAGGTTCCGACCGGTGTGGCCCGTTCCTTCGAGGTACTGATCCCGGTGCTGGTGATTATCCTCACCCTGCATCCGCTCAACCTGTTTCTTGAGAGCACTACCGGCATGATCCTGCCCGAGGCCATCATGTCCCTGATCAAGCCGCTGGTTTCTGCCTCCGACACCCTGCCTGCCATGCTGCTGGCGATACTGCTGTGCCAAATCCTCTGGTTTGCCGGCATTCACGGTGCCCTGATCGTCACCGGCATCATGAACCCGTTCTGGATGGCCAACCTGAGCGAAAACCAGGCTGCCATGGCCGCCGGTGAGCCTATGACTCACATCTTCCTGCAGGGCTTCTGGGATCACTACCTGCTGATCGGTGGCGTTGGTTCCACCTTGCCGCTGGCCTTCCTGCTGCTGCGCAGCAAGGCAATCCACTTGCGCACCATCGGCAAAATGGGTCTGGTTCCCGGGCTGTTCAACATCAACGAGCCAATCCTGTTCGGCGCCCCCGTCATCATGAATCCGGTGTTCTTCGTCCCCTTCATGCTGGTGCCGATGATCAATGCCACCCTGGCCTGGTTCGCCCTGGACTTCGATCTGGTGGCTCGGGTGGTCTCCCTGACCCCCTGGACCACGCCGGGCCCCATCGGCGCCTCCTGGGCGGCCAACTGGGCCATAAGCCCGGTCGTGATGAGCCTGTTGTGCATGTGTTCCGCTGCGGTCATGTACTACCCCTTCCTCAAGGCTTATGAGCGCACCTTGTTGAAGCAGGAATCGGCAGAGCAAAACCCCGAAATGGCAACCGCTGACCTGGCACCCGTCCGTTAATCACCTCAACAGTGGCCGCCTTCATGGCGGCCCCATAGGAGAACCATCATGCAGTATCGTTTCCCCGAATCCTTCTGGTGGGGTAGTGCCTCATCGGCTCCGCAGGCTGAAGGTGCCAGCCTGCAGGGCGGCAAGGCGCCGACCATTTGGGATCACTGGTTTGCAATCGAGCCCAATCGCTTCCATCAGCAGGTGGGACCGGCGGAGACCTCCACCTTTTACAAGTACTTTCGTGATGACATCGGCCTGATGGCCGAGATCGGTCACAACAGCTTCCGCACCTCCATCTCCTGGGCGCGTCTGTTGCCGGCAGGGCAGGGCGAACCCAACGCGGAAGCCGTGTCCTTCTATCAAGACATGCTTGATGAGCTGCTGGCTCGTGGCATTACCCCCTTCATCAACCTGTTCCACTTCGACATGCCGCTGGCGATGCAGGAGATTGGCGGCTGGGAAAACCGCGAGGTGGTAGATGCCTATGCCGACTTCGCCGCCACCTGTTTCCGCCTGTTTGGCGGCAAGGTGAAGCACTGGTTTACCTTCAACGAGCCGATTGTGCCGGTGGAAGGCGGATACCTGTACGACTTTCACTATCCCAATGTGGTGGATTTCCGCCGGGCTGCCACGGTGGCTTACAACACCATGATCGCCCATGCCAAGGCGGTGCAGGCCTATCGCCAGCTCGGCGGCGATGGCCAGATTGGCATCATCCTGAACCTGACACCCTCCTATCCGCGTTCACAGAACCCGGCGGATCTGAAGGCGGCGCATATCGCCGATCTGTTCTTCAACCGCAGCTTCCTCGATCCGGCGGTACGTGGTGAGTTCCCGGCCGAGCTGGTGGCCCTGCTGCGCGAATACGATCAGTTGCCAGCCTGTGAGCCCGGTGACAAAGCGCTGCTGGCGGCCGGCAAGGTCGATCTGCTTGGGGTCAACTACTATCAGCCGCGTCGGGTGAAGGCACGTCTGAATGCGGTCAATCCTGCTTCCCCGTTCATTCCCGAGTGGTTCTTCGACTACTACGAGATGCCCGGCCGCAAGATGAATCCGCACCGTGGTTGGGAGATCTACGAGAAGGGGATCTACGACATCCTGACCGACCTGCGTGACAACTACGGCAACGTGCCCTGCTTCATCTCGGAAAACGGCATGGGGGTAGAGGGTGAAGAGAAATTCCTGGGAACCAACGGTCAGATCCAGGATGACTATCGCATCGAATTTATCCGTGACCACCTGATCTGGGTACACAAGGCCCTGCAGGAGGGATGCCAGTGTCTTGGCTACCACCTGTGGACCTTCGTCGACAACTGGTCATGGAGCAACGCCTACAAGAACCGTTACGGCTTCGTCCGGCTGGATCTGGGTACTGGCGAGCGACGCATCAAGAAGAGCGGCGAGTGGTTTGCCGACGTATCACGGCGCGGTGGCTTCTAAGCCGCGCCTCATCAT
>QKDJ01000278.1 GCA_003252145.1 Azovibrio restrictus | reverse complement strand
ATTACGTCGGCAGCCGAATACACCAGGTAGTCGCGCGACACGCTTTGCATCAGATGGGGATTGACGATGGACACCTTGGGGAAGAGCGTGGGGCCAGCAATGAAGAACTTTTCCTTGGTCTCGTCGTTGGTGACCACGCCGGAATTGTTCATTTCACTGCCCGTTGCCGCCAGGGTCATGATGGCAAACAGCGGCAGGGATGAAGTGACAGGGGTTGTGCCGATGAACAGGTCCCACACATCGCCAGCGTAAGTCACACCGGCAGCGATACCCTTGACGCTGTCGAGTACGGAGCCGCCGCCGACTGCGAGAATGGCATCCACTTGCTCAGCGCGGGCCAGGGCAACACCTTCGCGTACCTTGGAAATAACCGGGTTGCTGACAATGCCGCCGAGTTCCACATAGCCGATGCCATGCTCGGCCAGGCGCTGGGTAACGGTAGCGAACAGGCCGTCGCGCTTGATCCGGTCGCTGCCGTAGCAGAGCAGCACTTTCTTGATGCCATGGTTCGCCAGGTGTTGGCCGATGGTTTGTTCCTTGTCGGCGCCGAATTCGATGGTAGTGGGGTTGTAGAAGGTAAAGTTTTCCATTTGCAGATTCCTTTTCAGCGGCTAGTGCGTATGCCATGAGGCGTTGTGCCTTATGGCTTCGATGCTATTTTTGTTCAGTGGGCCGGAATCTTGGTATCAGGATTCTGCTGATTTCTTGCCTATTTCTACGAACCTGCGGACTAGGATGTAAGGGGAGGGGGTAACTCAAGTTACATTGGCAACTGCTTGATGCAGGTGCATCGGCGGTGTTCTGGAAAGGATCGGAGGAATCAATGTTGAACGAAGCGCTGGCAGGAATTATTGGTCATTGGACTGAGGGCGTGAGTGACTGCACGACTCCGATTCCCGGTCTTGGATTCTTTCGCCGTGAAGTTCCTGCCCCTCCTGTCACCTGCCTGGTGGAACCCAGCATCGTGTTGGTGGTGCAAGGGGAAAAGAAGATGTGGTTTGGTGGGGAGCCTTTTCCCTATAACACCAGCCATTTCCTCATTACCTCTCTGGATGTTCCTGCCAATTCTGAAGTGGTGACGGCCAGCCCGGAACAGCCTTGCCTCGGTTTTGTATTGCGCCTGGACCTGCGCCTGCTGGCGGATTTGATTGCCCAGGGCAACCTGGCTCCTCCGGGAGAGCGCTCGGATGATCGGGGTATCGGCCTGGGTAAGGTGACCTCCCATATCAGCGAACCCTTTGCACGCTTACTGAACTTGCTGGAGGAGCCTGCCTCCATTCCCATCCTGGCCCCGCTCATTATTCGAGAAATCCACTATCGCCTGCTGGTCAGCGATCAGGCAGCCCGTCTGTGGCAGATTGCCTCGGTGGGCAGCCAGAGCCAGCGAGTATCCAAAGCCATTGATTGGTTGAAGTTGAATTACGCATCGTCGCTGCGGGTCGATGACCTGGCCGAGCGGGTGCAGATGAGTGTGTCCACCTTTCATCATCACTTCCGCAAACTCACCGCCATGAGCCCTTTGCAGTATCAGAAATGGCTGCGTTTGAACGAGGCTAAACGCCTGATGTTGAATGATGACCTGGACGCGACCAGCGCCGCCTTCCGCGTGGGCTATGAAAGTCCCTCTCAGTTCAGCCGGGAATACAGCCGCTTGTTCGGGGCTTCCCCCAAAAAGGATGTCCTCGGCTTACGGCAGGAAGCTGCCAGTTTTGCAGGCAGTATGCACACTTGATATGCACAGTGGTTGCCCTCGTCTGCCCTGAGGACGATCATTCGGGCTAAAGCAAAAGCGCAGCTCGGGAGCCAAGGAAGTGCAGATTCGTCGATTCGTGCAGGGTGAAGAGGCTGACCTCTTGGCGGTGCATTACTCCGCAATCCATCAGATCGCCTCACGTGATTACACCCAAGAACAAATTGAGGCATGGGCCCCCCAGGATATTGATCCACTGGTTTGGGCCCAGCGCATTCGAGCTATCAATCCGTTTGTAGTGGAGGTGGCAGGTTCCATCGTGGCCTACGCTGACCTGCAGGAAGACGGGTATATCGACCAGTTTTTCGTGTCAGGCGCCCACCCCGGTCGTGGTCTGGGGACCGGCCTCATGCGGCACATCCTCAATGAGGCCAGATCGCGGGGTCTGTCGGAGCTCACTTCGGATGTCAGTCGAACCGCTCAGGGTTTTTTCTCCCGCTTCGGATTCCAGATCGTCGAGCAGCGGATGCCCGTGCGGCGCGGTATCGTGATCCCCAACGCCCTGATGCGCCTGGCGCTGAAGAAGGCTTGAGGCTCCCAGCCCCTTATTCAGAAACAAGTACCCAAGGAAACATCACATGCCATACGTCAATGTCCAGATAATCCAGGGCGCCACCCGTGAACAAAAAGCCCAATTGGTTCAGGAAATGACCGATTCCCTGATCCGTGTGCTGGGAAAGAAACCCGAGCACGTGCACATCGTCATCCAGGAAGTTGCGGACGAAAACTGGGGTTTTGCCGGCTTGCTTACTGATGATTGGAAAAGGCAGCAAAACTAATCTGATTAATCTGGGACATAACGTGCCAATGGATAACCCAATAGAAAACGCCTCCATCTCGGAGGCGTTTTTGTTTGCCGGGCTGGCAGGGTTTACAGAATCATCCCCGCGCCTACGGTGTTGTTGTTGCTCTCGTCGATGACGATGAAGGCGCCGGTGCCGCGATTTTCCAGGTAGGGGTCCACGAACAGGGGCTGGGCGAGCTTGAAGCTCACTTCGGCGATGTCGTTCATGGCCAGCTTTTCGGCAGGCACCTTTTCCAGGGTATTCACGTCCAGGCGGTGGTCGATGCCGGTGAGCTTGGCCTTGGAGTCCCGGGTGGTGTGGCGGATCAGGTAGGTGCGAGCCCGGTCCAGGGGGGTTTCCGAGAGCCAGCAGACGGTGGCGCGGATTTCCTTGACGGCGGCGGGGGCCTCGTCGCTCTTGACGATCATGTCACCCCGGGAGGTGTCGATTTCGTCGGCCAGGAGCAGGGTGATGGATTGCTCGGTGAAGGCGGAGCCAATATCCACGCCGCCGATCTGCACGGCCTTGACGGTGGATTCCAGGCCATTGGGGAGCACGGTGACCTTGTCGCCCACCTTGATGGAGCCAGATTCCACCCGGCCCATGAAGCCACGGTAGTCGTGCAGTTCCGGGTTGGCGGAGTCCTGGGGACGGCAGACGTATTGCACCGGGAAGCGGAAGGGCTCGGCGTGTTCCGTATGGGCTGCCGGGGCAGCTTCCAGGATTTCCATGAGGGTGGGGCCGTCGTACCAGTTCAGCTGGTCGCCACGCTCCACGATCATGTCGCCGTTCAGCGCCGAGAGCGGAATGAAGCGCACGTCTTCGATGCCCACCTTGGCGGCGAATTCCTTGTAGTCGGCCTTGATCTTCTCGTAGGCTTCCTGGGAGTAATCCACCAGGTCCATCTTGTTGATGGCCACTACCAGATGGGGAATGCCCACTAGGGAGGCCAGCTTGGAGTGGCGGCGGGTCTGGGTCAGCACGCCTTTACGGGCATCGATCAGAATGATGGCCAGGTTGGCGGTGGAGGCGGCGGTGACCATGTTGCGGGTGTACTGCTCGTGGCCCGGGGCGTCCGCGATGATGTACTTGCGGGTGCCGGTGGAGAAGTAGCGGTAAGCCACGTCGATGGTGATGCCTTGCTCCCGCTCGGCCTGCAGGCCGTCGGTGAGCAGGGACAGATCCACTGCGCCCAGGCCGCGCTTTTGCGAGGTCTTTTCAATGGCGTTCAGGGTGTCGGCCAGAATGGTCTTGGTGTCGAACAGCAGGCGGCCGATCAGGGTGCTCTTGCCGTCATCGACGCTGCCGCAGGTCAGAAAGCGCAGCAGGCCATGATCTTCAACTTGATGGGCGCTCATTAGAAGTAACCCTCTTTCTTGCGTTGTTCCATGGAGGCCTCGGAGGTCTGGTCATCCAGACGGGTGGCACCCCGTTCGGTAATGGTGGTGGTGGCGGTTTCCACCACGATCTTTTCCACGTTGTCTGCGTCGGACTCCACCGGGGCGGTACAGGAGATGTCGCCCACGGTGCGGAAGCGCACCTGCATTTCCACGATCTCTTCACCGGCCTTGGGCAGGTTGGTGAGTTCGCCGCTCATCAGGGGCACGTTCACCGGCACGATGGCGCCTTGACGGATGACCACCGGGCGCTTGTGGGCAAAGTAGATGCTGGGCAGTTCCAGGCCTTCCCGCTCGATGTATTGCCACACGTCCATTTCCGTCCAGTTGGAAATGGGGAAGGCGCGGATGTTCTCGCCCTTGTGGCTGCGGGCGTTGTAGAGGTTCCACAGCTCGGGGCGCTGGTTTTTGGGGTCCCACTGACCAAACTCGTCCCGGAAGCTCATGATCCGTTCCTTGGCCCGGGCCTTTTCTTCATCGCGGCGGGCGCCACCGATGCAGGCGTCGAAGCCGAATTCCTCGATGGCTTCCAGCAGGGTCACGGACTGGTGCTTGTTGCGGGATTCACCCTCGTGCTTCAACACCACGGTACCGCGCTTCATGGAGTCTTCCACGGAGCGGACGATCAGGCGCTCGCCCAGTTCGGCAGCGCGCTTGTCCCGGAACTGCACCACTTCCTGGTAGTTGTGGCCCGTGTCGATGTGCATCAGGGGGAAGGGGAACTTGCCGGGGCGGAAGGCCTTTTCGGCGATACGCAGCATGCAGATGGAGTCCTTGCCGCCGGAGAACAGCAGCACGGGGTTGGCACACTGGCCGGCCACTTCCCGCATGATGTGGATGGCTTCGGCTTCGAGCCAGTCCAGGTGGGACAAGGTGGAGGTCGGAAGGGTCATGATCTTGAAAAGGGTGATTGGACTGGCGCCATTATAGCGGGAGGCTTAATAAGCATTT
>QKDJ01000164.1 GCA_003252145.1 Azovibrio restrictus | reverse complement strand
CCTCGGCCCCATTGCTGGCTTCGCCTACCACCTGCAGATGACCGGAGAGGGTGAGGCGGGCACGCAGGCCATCACGCACCAGGGGGTGATCGTCCACCAGCAGGATGCGCAGGGCTTGGGTCATGAACGGGACTCCTTGTGCAGGGGCAGGCTGGCGTGGAGCCAGGTATTGCCAGGGCGGGATTCGATGCTGAACTGACCACCCAGATATTCCATCCGTTCCCGCATATTGCGCAAACCCAGGCCTCGTTTGGGGTCGGCGCAGGTTTCCCGGGCATCGAAACCACAGCCGTTGTCGCTCAGGAGCAGGTGCAGTTGGTTGTCTTCGTAGGTCAGTTGCAGCTTGCCTTCGCTGGCGCCTGCATGGCGTTGAATATTGTTGAGTCCTTCCTGGGCTACCCGGAACAGGGCCAGGGCAATGTTGGCGGGCAGGTTGTCGGCGGCAATCTGGACATCGGTCTTCAGGGTGATGCCCGTCTGACGGGAAAAATCTGCGGCCAGCTGTTCCAGGGCGGCAGGCAGACCCAGATCGTCCAGAAGCGTGGGACGCAGGTCATGGGAAATACGGCGGACTTCAGCTATGGCGCTGGACAGGCCACCTATGCCCTGGTGCAGCTCTTCTCTGGGGTATGGGCTGCCGGTATCGAGCCGGTGCTGCACCAGTTCCAGCTGGTATTTGATGGAGACCAGGGTCTGGCTGATGCCGTCATGAAGTTCCCGGGAAAGCCGGGCCCGTTCTTCTTCCTGGGCGCTGACGATACGTTGGGCCAGGGTCCGCAGCTTGCGGTCGGCCAGGCGGCCTTCGCTGATGTTCAGGGCCATGCCGGCGCCGAAGACCAGCAGGATGGCGGCCAGAGCCACCAGGCCCAGCCAGCCCATGGTGGTACGGATGTTGGCAGCGGTTTCTTCACGCACCCGCAACTGGGTTCGCTCCATGTCGTCCAGATAGATGCCGGTGCCCATCATCCAGTCCCAGGGCTCCACTTTGGTGACATAGGCCAGCTTGGCGGTGTCTTTGCCGTTAGAGGGCTTGCGCCACAGGTAGGGCAGAAAGCCGCCCCCGGCCAGGGCGGTTTCCGTGAGACGGCGGATGACCTGAACACCACTTTGGTCCTGCATGTCCCAGAGATTGAGACCTTCCAGGTTACGCTGGCGAGGATGGACCAGATTGGTGCCATTGCTGTCGTAGGCGAAGAAGTAACCGTCATCCCCGTAGTTCATGGCCCGCAGGATGGCCTTGGCCCGTTCCTGTTGTTGTGCCAGGGGAAGGTCCTGGGCCTGGATATGGCGGATGGCCGTATGGGCCAGGTGCACGTAATGCCGCAACTCCTTTTCCACCGCGGCGCGCTGGCTTTCACCAAGGACGGAAGTTTGCTGGGCTGCAAGCCGGTCTGCCTGGATATAGACAATCAGCCCGACGGCGGTGAGCACCGCCAGAACAGGCAGAATGGCCAGGAGAAGGAGCTTGTTATTCAGCCGCACAAAGGGTCCCATTAAAAGTGGTTTAACAGTTTGATTTGTTGTTGTTTATTGTTGAATTGGTAGTCCTACGCATTTTCCATTACGTATTTCTACTGATTTCTCCGCTCCCGAACCAGTTCGTGCAGGCTTTTCTTGGCCGGAATCAGCGGTGTCCGGGTCCGGGTCCAGGCCCCCTGGTTGCGGGGGGCAAGGGCCCGGAAGCGGGTGGCGCTCCAGGCAAACAGCCGGTACAGGCCGGGGGAGCGATAGAGCAGACTCCAAAGGCTGAAGGCCAGGGCCATGAAAGGTTTGCGGTTGCTGCCTTCACCTTTCAATTGGGGGGTGAAAGGGTCGGGGCCGCCGGATTGACTCCGAGCCCGCAAATCGATGAGAAGTTCCGGAATGGGGATGCGCACAGGGCAGACTTCACCACAGGCTCCGCAGAGGCTGGAGGCAGTCACTAGTTCTCCCGTGCCTTCCAGGCCCAGCATGTGGGGGGAAATGATCTTGCCGATGGGGCCCGGGTAGGTGGTGCCGTAGGCCAGCCCGCCGATGCGGGTATAGACCGGGCAGTGGTTCATGCAGGCGCCGCAGCGGATGCACTGGAGGGTGGAACGGAAATCCTCCCGGGCATAGGCTTGGGTGCGGCCGTTATCCACCAGCACCAGGTGTACTTCCTTGGGACCGTCCAGCTCATGGGCCTTGCGGGGGCTGCTGATCCAGTTGAAATAGGTGGTGACGGCCTGACCGGTGGCGGAGCGGGTGAGCAAGGCCAGGAGGGGGGGCACGTGTTCCAGCTTTTCCACCACCTTCTCGATGCCGGTGATGGCGATATGCATGTCCGGCACGGTGGTGCACATGCGGCCATTGCCTTCGTTTTCCACCAGGCAGAGGGTGCCGGTTTCGGCCACGGCGAAATTGACGCCGGAAAGGCCCACCTTGGTTTCCCTGAATTTCTCCCGCAGCACCCGGCGGCCGATCTGGATCAGCTCATCCACGGAATCTGTGTAATCCACCCCGGGCACCTTCTCGGCAAACAGGCGGGCGATTTCTTCCTTGGTCTTGTGGATGGCCGGCATGATGATGTGGGAAGGGCGCTCGCCAGCCAGTTGCACGATGTACTCGCCCATGTCGGACTCCAGGGCGTCCATGCCCCGGGCGATGAGGGCGTGGTTGAGTTCCACTTCCTCGCTGACCATGGACTTGCCCTTGACCATGAGAGGCGCCTGGGCCTTTTCCATGAGCCCGGCAATGATGTCCTGGGCCTGTTCCGGGTTTTCTGCCCAATGAACCTGGATGCCGTTACGGGTCAGGTTAGCCTCCAGTTGCTCCAGCAGGTCCGGCAGGCGGGACAGGCTGTACTTGCGGATGGCTTCTCCCTGGCTGCGCAGGGCCTCCAGATTGGCCGGGTCCGGGAACTGGGCGGCCCGTTTCTGCATGAGAAAGTCCATGGCGCCCCGGAAGCTCTGGCGCAGGAAGGGGTTGTCCAGCACCTCCTTGCTGCGGCTGCGAAAGCCCGGGCCGGGCATGAAGTGCATGGGCTGGGTGGAATTCACTTGAGGGGCGCTCATTGCAGGTCCTCCTCGACCAGGATGACGATCAGGGATTTGGGGCCGTGGGCGCCATAGGCCAGGGTCTGCTGAATGTCAGCGGTCTTGGAGGGGCCGGAGACGAAAATCAGGTTGGTGGGCATGGCGCTCGCCCATTGTTCGCGGGCCAGAGCCGTGGGCATGTCCGTGTGCAGGCGGCGCACATCCAGCAGGCAGATATGCACGGGAGGTACCAGGGACAGGCTGCGGGGCTGTTCCGGGGATGACAGCAGGACCAGGGTGCCCGTGTCGGCAATGGCGCACTCTGCCAGGGTGAAGCCCGCATCCACCTGATTGAACAGGCTGTCCTTGAGGGTTTCCATGGGCTGGTCGAAACGGGACAGGGCAGGGCCTTGGTCCCAGGGGGCGATATCCAGGGTTGGGGGCAGGCTGCGGGGCAGCATCAAGGTCTTGATGCCCTGGTCCTGACACACCTTCTGCAAGGTGGCACGCCAACCTTCGGGGCCAGCCTGGATCACTTCCGCATGGGCGGCTTCCAGGTTGCTCTTGAGGCTCTGGCGTAGCACTTCAACGGGTTGATCGCCCATCTGGCTGGTCCAGACCTGTACGGTGGGTTGGGGCAGGGGGGGGACAGGTTTGCTGCGCAGGCGGGCCAGAATGTTGGCCCGGGCGGAGGAGGTTTGGGGCGTGGCGCTCATGCTTTGGGCTCCAGGCGGGACTTGAGGAAGGTGGCGATGTGCTGGCCCTGGAATTTGGAGCCGGATTTGGCCAGGGTGCCATTGATGTTGGAGAGGCAGCCGCAGTCGGCAGAAACCAGCAGCTCGGCACCGGTGGCTTCCAGAGCCTGGGCCTTGTCGCCGGCCATGGCGGCGGAGAGCTCGGGCTGGCGTACGGAGAAGGTGCCGCCAAAGCCGCAACATTCGGCTTCCCGTTCCTGTTGCAGGACTTCAACCTTGTCCAGTTGGGCCAGGAGGGCTTTGGAGGTGAGATGCACGCCCATTTCCCGGCGGGCAGAACAGGAGGTGTGCAGAACGATCTTGCAGGGGGCGCCCCGGTCATCCAGGCGTACATCCAGCACTTTCACCAGGAATTCCGTGAATTCGTAAATCCGTCCGGCGATGGCTTGAACTTTGTCATACAGAGGATGGTCTTTGCCAAACAGTCGCAGCCAGTGGTGCTTCATCATGCCGGCGCAGGAGCCGGAAGGCACGATGATGGGCCAGTCCTCCTCGAACAAAACCACCTGCTGTGCCGCCACCTTGAGCGCCTCGGCCGGGTAACCGCTGGTATAGGCCGGTTGGCCGCAGCAGGATTGGGAGTCGGGGAACACAACCCGGATGCCCCGTTGTTCCAGAATTTCCATGGCGGACAGGCCGGCCAGGGGGTCGAACAGGTCCACCAGGCAGGTGCCGAAGAAATAGACGGTACCAGGGTGCGATCCAGTGCCCTTGGGCGTGGGTGGGGGCATGGGCATCTCCTCCAGTGGGGCGGGTACCGCAGGGGTCCGGCCCGGGTTTCTAATCTCGTTATTGAAGTGGTTAATTGGTAAGACCACTTTGTGTGTGAGACGAAAAGTTACATGAATGCAGTAACTTGGTCAAATATTTTGAGTTTATGGAGTACCTTGCCAAAGGGCGGGGGAAGGCAGTAGAATTTAATGGTCTTACCAATTATGGTTTTCTGATTGCCCTTGATGACCGCCAGCAAACTTTCCGTTCCCAGGATTTCTGACGCCATTGCCGAGACCTTGGAGCGTCGTATCCTGGAGGGCTCCCTGAAGCCCGGTGACCGCCTGCCGGCGGAACGGGAACTGGCGACCGAACTGGGGGTGTCTCGTCCCTCCCTGCGGGAAGCGATCCAGAAGCTGGCCTCCAAGGGCATGCTGCAGAGTCGTCAGGGGGGCGGTACCTACG
>QKDJ01000264.1 GCA_003252145.1 Azovibrio restrictus | reverse complement strand
GGTTGGCGATGACCTCGTTCATGTTCATGTTGGTCTGAGTGCCAGAACCGGTTTGCCAGACAACGAGGGGAAATTCCGCATCATGGCGACCCTGGATCACCTCATCGGCTGCAGCGACAATGGCTGCCGTCTTGTTGGCATCCAGCAGTCCAAGGGCCTGATTGGTCAGTGCGCAGGCCCGTTTCACTTGAGCCAGGGCACGAATCACCTCCAGAGGCTGACGTTCTCCGGAAATATCGAAGTGCTGTAGAGAACGTTGGGTCTGGGCACCCCATAGACAATTCCCGGGAACGTCTATGGGGCCAAAGGAGTCGTGCTCGGTGCGTGTGTCCATGGCGCCGTCCATTTCGTATTTTACATAATAAAAATTATGCGCAATTTAAGATGGGATTGTGGAGCACTTCCTCAGCCTGAGCATTATCACATCAACCAAACACTGGTATGGCTCCAGTGACTCGTTCTCTGGGTCATGGAGCCTTCGTCATCAGTCACACCTTGGCCAGTTCGCCCCGCATGCGCTTCAGGGCTTCGCTGGCCTGTTGCTTGGCGATTTCCCGCTCCCCGGTGAACAAATCCGTATCCCCGTTGATCTTGATGATCTCAAAGGCTTCGGCGTAATGGGTATGAATCTGGTAACCCCGGTACATGGCCCGCCCCAGGACGCCTTCGGACCACCAGGGGCCGTTGCGCTTCATTTGGCTTTCATGGGCCTGGATGCTCTGCATCTTGCGGTCGATGTACTTGGTCACGTCGATCAGGTGCTGGGCTCTAAAAGCTGCCGGCGTGATACCGCCGGGGATGGTCTGCTCGTACATGTACACATTGAAATGATTCTTGCGGGTGGCTGAAATGATGCACTTGGTCACATTCACATGATCCTGGTGGGAGTCCTCCACCCAGTGGGTGAACACGGAATGGGGTTTCAATTCGTTGATGACCTTGTCGATGGCGCCGATGGTGGTCCGGTTGTAACCCAGCTGGCTGGGTTTGACCGGCAGCACGATCACGTCCTTGATGCCCAGGATACGGGCGGCTTCACGGGTTTCCTTGAGACGGCGCTCCTTGTCGTCGGGAATTGAGGCGATGCAGGAATAAACCTGGTTGCCACAGGCGGCCAGACGACAAATGGTACCTGCCATGCCGATCTCGATATCGTCGGGATGGGCGCCAAAAACCAGGATGGTGTTGCCTGAATGTTGTGCTGACGCGTTAGACATGAACATCTCCTCGAAATAGGTTATTCAGGCGGACTCCGAAATTTTCTGCAGGAAACCTCCTGTGCACTTCGGAGCTTAGGTAGGTCATGTAAAAACAAGTAAAGGTCGGGAATCGGCCCACTTAGTCCATTTGGCGCATACGCTGGGGATGCCCCCGCAAGGGCCCTTTTTGCACGGACCAGTCCCCCTCCTCCCCCATCTTGTTCCGGTTTGGGGCAAGCGTAGTTGGGGCCGTTTCAGCTTTAGGCTGAGCCTTGGATCGACGCAGCCGGATGGCCTTGAGGCGTTGTCCCAATGCAGCGAAGAAGGAATGAATGAAGGGCCAGGGATCATCCCAGGCAAAAACCGCATCCACCCGTTTCCCGGCCAGGGAATGGCGCCATTCCCGCCAGCTCAAGCGGCCCTGTCGATGCAGTTCCCGGGCAGCCCAGATATCCAGCTCCAGATAGCTCCATTTCACGCCCTCCTGCCAGGTGGTTACGGGGCTTGGCGGTGGGCCGGTCTTGTCAAGAAAGGCAAGCCAGGGCAAATCCACCCCGGCAGCAGGTGCCAGAGCACTGGTATTGACGGCTCTGGCATTGATTTCGATGAGTTTGTAGATGCCGGTGCGGGGATCAAGCTTCCATTCCACACCGACGATGCCTTGAAAACCCAGGCCCTGGAGCAAACCCAGGGATTGCTCCACCACCACCGGGTCGGAACAGGATTCGGTCAGGGTGCAATAACCGAAATCCAGAGGAAACTGGCGCATCTTGCGGCGCACGCAATAGCCCAGAGGCTGGGATTGGGCATCCAGGTAACCGAGAAAGGTGAACAGGCGCTCATCCTCGCCACCGATCACCTCCTGAATCATCACCTGCTTGTCTCCGGCAGCGATACGCTCGTAATGGCGGATCAGGTCCAGGGGACTGCCTGCCGCGTAGCCTTTCTTGCCCCCCGAAACGCCCTGCATACTGGCCTTGCGCCAGGCATGGGCAACCAGGGGTTTGATTACATAGGGGTAATGGAGCAGGCGGCCCGCCAGGGCGCGAACCTCCGTTCCATCCTTGGGGAAATAGGTCTCGGGAATGGGAATCCCCATGGCCTGGGCCCGTTCATACTGGTGCTGCTTGTCGATGATGTCTTCCATTACCGACCAGCTGGGGGCCACCACTTCGTAATCAGTGCTCAGCACATCCCGGTAACGGGAGAGAAAAAGGGCACAATCATCACTGCCGGGGATCAAGACCCGTGGGCCCGGATAGCGGGCCACCAGGGCCTGGAGAAAATCCAGCAGTTCCTGTTCCGAGGCATAGAAATCCGGACAGATTTCCAGGCGACGGCAATAGCGGGAACTGAGACTGTGATCCAGCCGACTGGGGTGCAGACGAACCACGGCCACCCCTCGCCTGCCCAGAGAGCGGGCCAGGGCCAGGGCGATGACGCTCATGGACTTGGTCTGTCGCTGGGGGTTGGACTCATGGGTCAGGATGAAGGCGGTAGGCATGGATAGCTTCCCTCTATTCAATGATGATCCCCGTCCACATGGACCGGTTCGGGCAACTGGATCGCCTCAGTTTCGCTGACCCGTTCTTCTCCGGGGAGATAGGCCTGTCCGCGCATGAGAATGCGAGCGGTACGCTGGATTTCCGCCGCCTGGATGGACACGCCCTCCTCTCCCGCACTCCAGTAGGTGCCTACGGCCAGACTGCCGGAGGGATGCCCGATACGCAGCACATAGGGAGACATCTGCTTGCCCACGATGCGATGGACCAGGGTGCCGGGAATGGCGGCAGCCGCCCCCATGCAGATGGCCCCGGAAACCGCATAGGCCTTGTGCACCCGGGCTCGATTGATGACCCGGGCCAGCACGTCCACATCGCTGTTCGCCACCCCCGGGGGCGCGATGATGGCCATTTTCACCAGACGGGGTGCCATGACCGCAGCCCCGAAGAAACTGTGCTGATTGATCCGGTCCGCCACCTGTTGGCGCAGGTTTTCC
The DNA here is from genome assembly GCA_003252145.1 of Azovibrio restrictus. Taxonomy (GTDB): domain Bacteria; phylum Pseudomonadota; class Gammaproteobacteria; order Burkholderiales; family Rhodocyclaceae; genus Azovibrio; species Azovibrio restrictus_A. Next base: position 1,750 of record QKDJ01000264.1, on the reverse strand, counting down.
ACGGCCGAGCGGAAGCGGGTCTGGCCATCCAGATAGGCCGCATCTTCCTGACCACTGAAGCCGAAATCATCGGCGCGCAGGAAGGCATACAGGGTGCCCGCATCGACAATGGACACATCCACCAGACGTTCCCCATGGGTCAGGCGATTGATGGGCTCCCCCGTGGGCAACAGGCGTCCGGTCAGGGTGCCGCCGGGCTCCCGGAAAAACAGGTCCACCTGGGCTGACCCGCCTTGCATGACCACGCCTCCCGGAGCTCCCAGGGCGGCTGCAGCCCGCCAGGGCACCCGGGCCATCACGGTTTTCTGATTGCTGCGGCAATGGATGCGCACCATGGTGCTGGGAGACCGGGGCTGAATCAGTCCTTCTGCCATGGCAAAGTAGCCCACGCCGGCAATCAGGTTGCCGCACATGATGCCGTGATTGACCTTGGCCTCGGCAACGCCCACCTCCACCGACTCATATTCCACGTCTATGCCCTCTCGCTGGGAGGGCGAGACGATGACCACCTTGCTGGTCAGGGGGTCTGCGCCCCCCAGGCCATCCACCTGACGGGGATCGGGGCTGCCCATCAGGCGAAGGAGCAATTGGTCGCGCTGTTCCGGGTCCGTCGGCAGGTGTTCCTCCAGGACGAAAACGCCCTTGCTGGTGCCGCCGCGGATGATGCTGCAGGGTACGGTGCTCATGATGACCTCCCTCTGAAATAGCCGGACTCAGGCCTGTGCTGTCTCCCCGGGCTTGCGATAGACCCAGAGACTCACATCGGCCAGCCAGCGTTCTGCAATATCCCAGCCCTGGCGTCGCAAAAGCGCTTCGACCCCATGACTGAATCGAATGGCGTGACGGGGCTTCTGTAGGTTTCTCCCGGCCAGACGCAGGGGGCCGAAACCGATGCCGTAGTCACGCTGATAAATGAATCCCTGGGCAGCCAGCTGAGCACTGACTTCCCGATGATCCAGAAAACGCCCGATTTCAAAGGGGGGCGCCTGGCGCTTGCCCAGCAAGGGCGTGAGTAGCCAGCGCAAACCCCGTCGCGCCAGGGCTACCGGGTCCCACAGCAGGGGATTGAAGGTGTTGCGAAAACTCAAGACCAGCAGCCCGCCGGGTTTCAGCAGGCGCTGGATTTCCGCCAGCACGGGCTGGTAGTCCTCCAGGTAACTGATGACCCCCAGGCAGACCACGGTGTCGAAATGGGCATCCGGGAAATGGGTGTGGCGGCAATCTCCCTGGGTCAGGCCTTCCGTGCTCAGTCTCTGGGATTGCAGGCGGCGTCTGGCGTGGGCCAGCATGTCAGGTGAACCATCCAGACCTTCCACCTGCAGCCCGGCCCGGCGTAGTTCGGCCAATACGGGTCCGGTGCCACATCCCAGGTCCAGTACCTGGCACTTGCGGGGTGCCTCCGGCAGATGGGTCAGCACTTCGAACAGGGCCAGGTCCCGGCGCCGACGGAAATGGTCGTCCTCCAGGTTTTCCGTGGCTTCCCCATACATCTGATTCCAGCGTCCGGCGGCATCAGCTGAGGAAAAGCGCTGCCGCACGGCATCAAGCCCGCCCTGACTGGACGGGGTTTCCGGGCTCAGACTCACTCCCATGGGAACCTCCGGCAGGCTGACCTGGCAATGACAGGAAGGCAGGTAAAAGACATGGGCAATCTCCAAAATCCGCTCCCACAGGGCGTGACTACAGTGTTGTCCGGGCTTGCTTGCGCCTTTGCAATTCCAGGCTAGGCCGAATGGCCCATCTCTCACAT
>QKDJ01000020.1 GCA_003252145.1 Azovibrio restrictus | reverse complement strand
GATTCCGCCTGCTCTCCGCTCGGGGTGGCTGGATCACTTTTAAGGGTTTCGTCGTTCATGGTTGATCTCCTTTTACTTGAGCCATCCGCAAGAGGAATGAACTGGATCGGGATACTTTCCCTCCCTTACTTCAAGGTAGACCCATTTGGGGGATAAACCAGGGGACTTCCGTGGTTTTAGCCTCCACCTTTCAACTGGCATGCCCCCAGTTTCCGGCTCTCAAAACGCATTTGGTAACGTCCTTCTGGCGTCTGCATGTCCATCTCACCCTCCAGGCGGTCGGCATTCACCATACGGGCCTTACCCTCCCCCTTGGTCTGGCCACAATCAAAACGCCAGACATAGCCATTGCCGGACCGCTCCACTTTCTGGGAGCGGCATTCAGATTTGCCACCCGGCCCTTTGAAGTCCGGGTTATCCCGCCAACCTGAGGCCCGGCATTCCTTATGGGTTCCCAGATCCATGGGACCATAAACACTGCTTTCCATGCGGCTGCGGGTCTCCCACAGCTCACCTTCAGCGGCCAATACAGGCTGCGCCAGGACGCTCAGCGCCAAACACAAGCCGAGGGTTGTTCCTTGATAAGGCTGCATTGCTGCTCCTTCATTCGTTCAGAAATGGAAATTTCCAGCACCACACACCCCAGGTCGGTGTAGTAGGGCCCCTGCACCTCACCGGGCGCCCGACTGGCGTAGCACCCCACATCCAGCCACATCCCCTTGGCCAGATCCAGAATATGGCCACTGACCACGAACACCTCGCTGGCATGGGGGCTGGAAACGTTGCCACGACAAGCGGTATCTGCCCCGGGCTCGAAGCGCACAAGCCGGGTGCACTCTCCCGTAACCGGGTTATGGTTGAGCACGATGAACGCCGCACTCTCCTCCATACCCGGGAGAGGCTCCCAGTGCCCCGCATTTTCTTCAGCCAGAGGATTCCAGTAATGACTGACCAGCTTGCCCACGGGCTTAGGGCAGCCCTGCTCGCAAGGCCCGCTCATCTCATTTCCCCAGTCGCACGGTGACCCGACGGTTTTTCGCCCGACCCGCTTCCGTGTCATTACTGTCCACCGGCTGACCTGCTCCGAAGCCCACGGGGGTGAAGCGGGCGGCCACGGCCCCCATGCGCACCAGCTCATCAATCACCGCTCTCGCCCGACGCATGGACAGGTCCTGGTTGGATTTCTGGCCGCCCACATTGTCCGTATGCCCTTCCAGCAGCAAAGCCTGGGTTGGGTGTTCCTTATGGAAGCGCAGGATGTCCTCCAGGGCCTTGCGGCTTTCTGCCCGCAGGCGGTCGCTGGCGAAATCGAAGTAAATGCCATACACATCTACCTTGCCCTTGGCCGCCATCTCGCTGCTGAAATCGGAGGGCCGGGAGCCATCGTCAATCAGGGCCGAGGCATTCATTTCGGTCCAGGTGGGGTGGCCCCAGTTGCTGGTGATGATGAACTTGACCCAGCGAGCCGGAACCGGCGCAATCTTGACCGACTGTCCCTTCTTGTTGCGCTCCAGCTCAAAGGCCGCCACCTTGGTCAACTTGTCCCGGGAGTCCTGGCCTACCCAGACTTCCACCTGCCTAGCCGAAATGCCGGGATAGGCATCCTCCTCCTTCAAGGCATTGTTGAAGACGATGGTGGTCAGCCACTGCTTTTGCTTGAACTCGAACAATACCCAGTGGGGAAAGGGAGCGTTATCGGCGGTGCACCAGACGAAGTCCTCGATCTCGATGCCCGGCTCCCGCAAGCGGGCCAGGGAAGGCACCATGCTGTCGGCTCCCCAGCCACCGTATTCGGAACTGAAGGCCACGACCTTGGCGCCATTTTCCTGCACCAGCAGATTGGTCCCTGCAGGTGCCGCCCAGGCTGCAGCAGCCTGCAGCCCAAAAAAAACGAGAACGAGCCAGATACCGTATTTCATTTCACTCTCCCAACAAGGCCCGATAGGGCTCCACATTGACCTGTGCCAGCCAACCTAGGGCTGCAGCACTCTCCGGGCTTTCCTCACCCTCGAACAATTCCGAGTGATTCAGATAAACCTCCAGGACCACCACCCGTACGGCCTGATTAGTCGCTCCATTTCGCGCTCCACGCCCACTTTCTGACCAAAGGGCCGGATTGAGCTTGACCACCGCCCGGGCGCCAGCAGCCCCTGAGGACACGTAACCAAACCGATAGGGCTCGACACCCTCTGCATTCAGAAACACGGGCTGCCTACCTTGCTCCGCCGTCAGACTGATCTTGTGCTGTTGCAGGGCAGCCCATTCACCCCCCGGGTCCCTTTGCCCGGCGGATTGGCGCTCCAGTTCATCCAGGGAAGCCTGTAGCTCAGCAGCCGTCTTGGGGTCTGTCTTTTTCAGCTGACGGATATAGGACTTCATCTCCTGGTTATCCGTAACCTCCCGGGCCTGGGCTGCGCTTTCACCCCGTTCCTTCTGTAATTGCCGGGTCCAGGCTTCCAGATATTCGCCCACAGTCACCGGCACGAAAGGCTGAACACCATGGGGCGTCAGAACCAAAACCCGCCCTTCAAACAGGGGATAACCCTGCCGTTGTCCGGTCTGATGCGGCGCCATGAAAAAGCCGCTGCCCTCCAGAACCTGTCCCTGGGTGCTGATGGCGCGCAGGGTGTTCAGGCTGACCTGCAGACTGGCGTAATGAACCCTGTCCGCCCAGCTTTGCAGCCCGCATTTGCCTGCCCAGGACTTGGGCTGATGCAGATAGACAGAAGCAGAAGCGGCCATGGGTGCCCCCGGGTGCAAGGGCTTATCCATGAACAGATGGGCCTGGTAACGGACCTGGGGAATGGCATTGAGGGCGGCGTCCTGACGCAGAACACCTTCTGCCTTGAAGAGGGACTGGCGCAAGCCCCTGTAGCGTGCAGCACTGGGGGCGTCCCCGTAAGCTGTCACCGGATTTTCCAGGGTCTGCACCCAGCAATCCCCGGCCTGAGCTTCAGCCGAAACTAGCAGGGCCAGCGTGCCAAACAGCAAGCCTCTCAAACCCGAAAAACCACAGCTTTTCATCCGTCCCCCCATGCATCCATACCCCCAAGAGGGCAGGGGCCGCATGTTAGGCAACTATGACTTCTGGCAGTAGTACCCAAAAAGGGTAGCCACTCAAGCCCTTGTGGACAGCTCGTAGGGGCGCAACTCTTCCGGATGCTGGCGCAGGTACTGAAGCAACCAGCGCTTTTTCTCCGGCCCTCGGGTGCCCCGTTCCTCCGGTTCAGTCACTTCGACCGTATCGGAGAACAGATGGGGCAACTGGCAGGAAACCCGGTCATACACCCCTCGCCAGATCTTCTTGACCGTGTGACCGGTGATCCCCAACTCCTGGGCAATCCGCTCGTCCGGCGTTTCCGCCACCGCCAGACGCAGCACCCGGCGCTCCGCCCCGGAAAATCCCAGGATGGGCGGAGTGAACTGAAAGGCGTCCCGCACCGGGCTACCCGGTAGCAACCGGGCCGCCTGGCTGCGATCCAACCCATATAACCGGGGAAGCTCACCCCCGGGTTCCACCTGTTTCCCCACGAGTGGAAATCCCATGCTGGAAAGATACTCACACTCGCTACCCTGGCCTTCCTGGTACAGGGAATCCAGGCGATAGCCCGCATGCACGTTGCGAAAGGTGTGCATGGCCACGGCCAACAGATTCAAGGTGTCAGGATTGCTCAGGTCCGTCAGGCGGTCAGGCGCTGGGCGTAATGCAGTACCAGGAAACATACCCGCCCATCCCGATTCATCTCCCCCAGTTGCCGGTCACCGGGTGGGTGGAAGCGCTCCTCGGCCAGCGCCCGATATATCTCCAGGGCCACATACCGGGGCGGCATTTCGCGCAAACATTTCTGCCAGTGCTCATCCAGGGCGATGGCCATACCCAGGCCCAGCATCCGCTCTGCCGGAGGCAGGGATACATCTTCGATCAGATCGGCATTGAATCCGGGTTGCCAGAGCAGGCGTGTCCAGATTTTCGGCAACTCGGCCCGCAGCTCATCATCCACGGGCAACCATGGAGGCAGCATATTCACGCAGGCTGCCAGATCCTCGTGTCCCACATGGCGCGCCCTGATGCGCTGCCCCGAACCGTACAGCATGGTGTTGTTCAGAGGATCAAACCTTGAAATGGTGTACCGACTGACTTAAGTCGGTAGCCAGTTGCTGCAGATGCTCCGCTGCGGCTGAACTGTCACGCACAGCTTCCGCGTTTTGCTCACTCAAATGGGCAATGCAGTCCACCTGCCGGGCAATCTCATTACTGGCCGCACTTTGCTCACCCAGGGCATCCCCGATCTCGTTGACCGAGGTCACCAACCTGCCTGCGTAGGTGTGCAGCGTAGCAATGGTGGAACCGGCCTGAGTCACATCGCTGGACTCATCATCGACCAGGGCCACCCCGGAGCGCATGCGCTCCACGCCCTCCTGAATCCCGGTGCGAACCACATTGACGGTAGCGGCGATTTCCAGGGTGGATTGCCCCGTCCGCTCAGCCAGCTTGCGTACCTCGTCGGCCACCACGGCAAAGCCCCGGCCCTGCTCACCGGCCCGTGCGGCCTCGATCGCCGCATTCAAGGCCAGCAGATTGGTCTGATCCGCGATTTCCTTGATGACATTGACGATGGCTGCAATCTTCTCCGATTCCTGTTCCAGATTACTGATCACCTGGGCAGACTCGGTCACAGATTGGGCCACCCTATGCATGCCCACCACCACCTGTTCCACCACCTCATGCCCCTGGCGGGACAACTCGCCGGACTCCTGTGCCACCTGCCTGGCCTCACCGGAATAGTCCCGCACCTGAGTGATGCCTGCACTCATCTGTTCCATGGCGGCAGCCACTGCTGAGACGGCATCGCTCTGTTCAGCCGAACGAGCAGCCACATCATCGGCATTTCCTCGCAGGCGCCCCGCCGCTTCCAGCAGCACATCCGCATTGCCGCGAATCTTGCCCACCATGGCCGCCAGTTGCCCCTGC
>QKDJ01000114.1 GCA_003252145.1 Azovibrio restrictus | reverse complement strand
GAACACCAGTTCCCCACCGGGTTTCAGATGTTTGATGCTCTTTTCGATGAAGAACAGGAAGAGATTGCTGCGGGCATCGAACAGGTCCGACTTGAGGCGCTTGCGGGTGCGAGGGGCAATGTCCTGAAAGCGCACATAAGGCGGGTTGCCGATAATGGTGTCGAACTGTTCCCGCTGGGGGTAGCTGAAAAAATCCCGGATCAGGGCGCCTTCCGGGGCTACCTTGGCATCCACCTCTATCCCGATACAATCCCGTCCTGCGGATTGCAGGGGCTTCAAGAACGCGCCATCGCCTGCTGACGGTTCCAGCACCCGGCCCTGGTTGCGGCACAGGCCCAACATGAACTCCACCACCTGGGGTGGGGTGAAAACTTGGCCGAGTTGGATAACGTTGCGGGGGGCGGGCATGGGGGCAAAAAGCCGGGAAGCGGATGGGAATTAAGGAAAAGAGGCGGAAAAGTTCGCCATTTTCTCATAAACCATCCCTCAGGCGCGCTTACCCCACAGAGGATAAAGACCCAAGAGTCCCAGCACGGGGCCGGGCAGGAGCAGCCAGGCCACCTGTGCTCCCAGATCGCCTACCTGATGGGTGGTCAGTCCGATGGAAATCATGGTGATGGCAAAGCCTATGGAATTCTGGATGGCCAGGGCGCTACCTACCAGTTCGGGCGGACAGGCCCGGGCCGAGAGGGCCGAGAACTGGGCCGAGTCGGCGATAACGGAGATGCCCCAGACCAGCAAGAAAGCCAGGAGCAGGGGGGCTGACATACTGTCCAGCCAGGGGTAAAGGAGGCAGCAGGTGCCGGAAATGGCCAATGCTCCGGCGGCCACCCGGCCCGCTGGGATGCGACGGGACAATTGCCCGGCCAGCACGCAACCCAGGGCGCCGCTACCGATGATGAGAAAGGCCAGGGCCGGGACACTCAGGCCCAAGGCCTGGTCCAGGCCGGCCTGAACTACCAGGATGGGGGCCAGGGTCCAGAAGGCGTACAGCTCCCAGCAATGGCCGAAGTAACCCAGGGCAGATGCGCGGTAATCCCGATGGGTGAACGCAATCAGCACCTGCCCCAGACGCAGGCGGGGGGCGTCGGGCCGAGGGCGAAAATGGGGGCCATCTCCCAGGAAAAAGATCAGCAGACAGGCAAGCAACGCCAGTGCCGAGGACACCAGGATTACCTCTTGCCAGGGCCATTGAGCCCCCGCCATGCGGATGCCGTGGGGCAGGGCCGTCCCCAGGGTGAGCATGCCCACCAGCCAGGCCAGGGTGGAACTGGCTTTTTCCGGGGCCCAGCTCACCACCATCTTCATGCCCAGGGGATAGACGCCAGCCAGACTGAGCCCCACGGCAAAGCGCAGCACCAGGGCACTTTCCAGTCCCTGGGCCAGCAGGGCAAAAGCGCCGTTGGCCAGGGCGCCCAGCAGGGCGCAGAGGGCGAAAATGCGGCTGGCCCGGTAGCGGTCCGCCAATCCGGTGATGGAAAATCCCAGAGTGCCGACAATGAAGCCGGCCTGAACCGCATTGGTCAGGTGCCCCAGGTCAGAAGGAATGAGATGCCAGGCGCGAATCAGGTCATCGGCGGCGCTATTGGCCGAGAACCAGAGGGAGGTACCGAAGAGTTGCGCCAGGACGATCAGCGCAATGGGGAGGGAAGGAGAGGGCCGGGATGTGTCGTTCATCCCGGCATTGTGCGGCGGTCCGCCTTACGACGGACTTACATCTGAGTTTAAGCGGCGCGGCTGGTGCACATCATGGTGGCTTCGCCTTCGATGACCACCTTGCCATTGACGGTGCACACGGTTTCGATGACGGCGCGCTTCTTCTCCACGATCACTTCCTTGACCGTGGCAGTGGCGGTCACCGTGTCACCGGGGCGCACAGGAGCCTTGAACTTCAGGGTCTGACCCATGTAAATGGTGCCGGGGCCGGGCAGACGGTTGCCCAGTACGGCGGAAATCAGGCTGGCAGACAGCATGCCGTGGGCGATACGGCCGCCGAACATGGTGGTCTTGGCGAATTCCTCGTTCAGGTGCACGGCATTGGTATCGGTGGAGACACCGGAAAAGAGGATGATGTCCGCTTCGGTGATGGTCTTGGCCAGGCTGGCCGTCATGCCGGGTTGCAGGTCTTCAATGTCGTAGCCGTTCTGAGCATTCATGAAACTGTTCTCCAGAGAGGTAAAAGGAAACTTCCAGGGACCATTATGCCCTGCATGTATTAAGGCTGGATAAACAGGGCCGGGTCCACGTTGGTGCCGTTCAACACCACGGTCCAGTGCAGGTGCGGGCCTGTGGCCCGGCCCGTGGAGCCGACCGTACCCAAGGTCTGGCCCTTTTCCAGCCACTGGCCCTCGTGGACGGTGAGGGTGTCCAGGTGGCAGTAGAGACTGATCAATCCCTGACCGTGATCCACAAAAACACTTTTGCCATTGAAGAAATAGTCCCCAACTGCCAGCACCTTGCCCGCCCCGGCGCTAAAGACGGTTGCCCCTTTGGCAGCGGCCACGTCCAGGCCGGAATGGGGGGCTCGCGCTTCGCCGTTGAAGAAACGTTGCAGGCCAAAGCGGCTGGAAAGGCGGCCTTTGGCGGGTTGGATGAAAGCCGTGTCCACATAGGGTGTGGGGCGCCAGGTGCGTTTGAGGGCTTTGATTTCCTCGATTTCCTTGAGGGCGCGGGCTTCGTCAGCGGGGGAAAGATTCACCTGCCCCTTGTTCTTCAAGCTCAGATATTGGGCGGGGTAAGACTTGGGCTGGACCTGCAGGCTCAGGGATTTGCCGGTGTCAGGGGTGGCGCCTTGCCGTAATTCGAGGGCGCCTGAAGGAGTGTCCAGGGGGATACCCACCAGGGCCTGCCAATGACCCTGGCGTGCGATCACGGCGACCGGTTGTTGATCCAACCAGATTTGCGGCGGAGTCTGTTGTTCCTGGGCCGGGCCCAGATCAATCAGGGCTACCCCGCCCGGGACTGCCAGAGGGTTTAATTCAGCGTGGAGAAAGGGGGCGAAACCCAGCAGGGCAAGCCAGAACCATTTCATCATGGATCAGATGAATTGAACTTGGCCCACTGGACCATCTCCGAGTTTGTAGCCCCCGTAACGCTGTTCCAGGTTCTGGCGCAGGTATTCCCGGTCAGCTTCGCTGATGCCGATAAACTGGATGCCGGTACGGAAGACATCGGCCTCGCCCATCAGAACCGTGTGGGTAGCCTTGGCACGGATGCGCAGCTGGCGAATGGGGCCACCAGCCTGCAGGGGGGGAATGCGCAGGACTACATCCATTTCCCGGGAGGTGCACAGATTGTGGGATGAGTGCAGGGACATGCCACCTAGGGAAATATCTGAGGTTACCCCGTCATAAGTCTTCTGCTCCATGCTGCGATGGCAATGGCAGAAAATCTGGACCCGCCAGCGGGCAGGGTAACGAGGATGAAGGCGCCGTTCTGTCATGTTTCATCCGGCCAGCTGAACTGTCCGGAGGGGGAGTAGATGAAAGGTTTTTGTAATTGACAATGATTATCACATTAAACCTTTCCGTCTGCCCCAGAAAATTTCCCTAAGTCACTTGTTGTTGCCAATGGCATCAGGGCTGAAACAGGGCTGAATTGTCCGAGAAGATCAGATAATCGCTGATGCCTTGTGCATCCATCTGGAACACATTGGCAAAAGGAACGGACAGGGTGCTGTCATCCGCCCTGGTGTAATGGACCATGCCATGGCAGATGAGTCCGCCCGGTACCGGCCAGCTGGCCAGGATGTCATGCCGCAAAGCTTTGACGGCGGCAAAGAATCCGGCGACATAGGGACCAATCTGTTCCGCACCCAGAACTTCCGGGCCGTTGCCAAAACGGAAGCGACAGGAGGGAGAAAGAAAACTCAGGAAAGCGGAGGTGTCCTTGGCGTCGATTGCGGCGAACAGGGGTTGCAGCATGAGGGCTCCCGGCAATATTGGAGCCCCGAGCTTACCATCTGGATATCAGAGCCAGCGCCGGGTGCGCTGCAGGTAGTCCTGATAGGGGGTGCCGAACTTACCCGTGAGAATGCGCTCTTCCGGAATGATCTGGAAGCGGGTCACATAGGCCACGAAAATCAGCGGGCCAAGCCACGCCACCCAGTTGTTGAGGCGCATGGCGTAGGCGACCAGCAATAACAGCAGGCTTAGGTACAGAGGATTGCGGGAAAACCGGAAAATGCCCCCCGTGATCAGTCGGGAGGCCCGTGACGGGTCGATGGGATTGATGCTGGATCGGGCCAGGCTAAAGCTGGCAAAGGCCAGCAGGGCGATGAGGGCGCTCAGTTGCGCCATACGAATCCCCCATTCAGCCAAGGCAGGGGTATTGTCCAGGGGAATTTGAGCTGCAAAGGCATAGGCCTTCATGCCCAAGCCTAGCAACAGGGCAACAATAGGGGCGGGAATCCGAGTTTCCAGTTTGTTCATGGACGTCAGTAATGGTGCGCAAATACAAACATCATACGCCGGGCCAGTCGCTCAAGGCGCTAGAGGCCTAGAGTGTGCAAGAGCGACCAGGCGAGTGGTTGTAGGGTGTGCGCCAAGCCTGTGAGCGTCAGGAGCAATACCAGAGGGGTCAGGGCTATCAGAAAGGCGTCGGAAAAGCGCAATTTCATGAGTCGCCCCACAAGCCAGTGGCAGAAAAACCAGAACAGCGGTGCGGCCAGCAGGAGCAGCAGATAGAACACGGCCAGACCTTCCATGCCCGACACGCTGCGGGCTGGCAGCATCACCAAGGCGGCAGTCAGCAGGGCAATGGGGATTGTGGCAAGCCGTAGTCTCAGCCAGGCGCTGGCCTTGCCCTGCCGGGAAAAGTGGCGCCGCTCCCAGCGCAGCAGCAAAGCCAGCAGGCCCAGCCCCAGCAAGGCGAAAAGCACGAGCAGAATCAGGAAGGGAGTCATGATGCAAGGCGGGTCCGGCAGAGAGTGGAGTCCGAGCTTACCCGGTTCTCACCCGATCAGCAGGGTGAGGGCCAGCC
>QKDJ01000116.1 GCA_003252145.1 Azovibrio restrictus | reverse complement strand
GCCTCGCTGGCACTTTGCTTCACATCGGCAATCGCGCTGTCCAAGCGCTCACCCGGTGTGGGTTCTTTCGGCTTGGTATCGCAACCGGCAGCGAAGATTGCCATACCGGCAACCAAGGTCCAGGTCAGCGTAAGTTTCGATTTATTGGTCGTCTTGTTCATGGGTTTCTCCTTCATGGGGTTCTCCTTTATGTGTTCACTTAAATCTGACGTGAAATAACGCCTAACTGACGGCCAACAGGCCGATAACCAGAAAGACAAGGAATAAAGCCACAGCAACGTAGAACAACACTTTCGCAATGGCTGCTGCGCTACTTGCGATACCGGTAAAACCCAGCACCCCCGCAACCAGGGACACCAGAAAAAAGATCAAAGCCCATTTCAACATTTCATCTCTCCTTTGAAGTTTTCATCCTCAGGTTCTGTTCCTTGAGGTTTGATTCATGGAAATCCTTGTCTCCGGTGTTCCAACGTCTGCGCCTCTGTGCAGCCTCTGCGACCCAAGTTAGCGTTCGAACGGAGCTGCGCCGATCAGCCATCATCCCGATGGCTAGTAGGACAAGCGGACATCAGCACACGGTGATGTGGCTTATCGCCTCAAGGCAGTCATGATTGATGGGAAGGCTCGTACCACGGTTCGGGCGGCGCCAAGCGATACCAATCACCATCAGCATCCGGCTCCAGGTACTCCGGCATTACGGACTCTTCCACCATTTCCAACGCCTCGGCTTTTTCCGGGCTGCTCGATGGCTCATGGCCTTGTGAGGCCCCCATCACCAACAGTCCCAAGCCCAACACTGGCCACATGCTGTACAGGAATTTCACGTGCTCCTTGGTGTAATCAATCCGGGTAGCCATTGTTATTTCCTCCTTGCGCTCCACAGGTTTCAGCCTGAGCTGTTGATGCCAGTGTGGGCGAGGCCAGGCATTGGCGCTGTCGGACCCGGTCCTACGACATTGCGGTCCTGCGCCCATTGGCTTGTCGGTGTATTCCGACACGAGCTCTGATGTCGGCCATTTCCTACACCCCTGTCCCCCCTGGGCCGACGCGCGGTCCGGCCCCTATCCCATGGTTGGCGATCTGCGTGAGCCCTAAATTGTTAGCCGCCCTTCGGGGCGGTTTTTTTGTCTTCGAAAAGGGATTAGGAACAGTCCTACGCCACCACTGGCACTACGCCGATAGGTCACACCCTTGAAGAAATCTAGAGTGGAGTCACGGCCAGAGAACATCTCCCTCTGCCAGGCACAGGCCCGGCAAGACCCTAGGGAAACTGGCCATAACCTTACCAACAGCAGAAAGGGAAAGGCCATGAAACCAATTCATATCATTACCGCCACCGTTCTCGCTGTCGCAGGCGTTTCGCTCCATGGTTGCGCCGTGACACGTGAGCAATCCACCGTCGGCCAATATGTGGACGACACGGCACTGACCACCGAGATCAAGGCTCGATTCGCCAAGAGCCCTGAAGTCGCTGCCACAGCCATCAAGGTAAAAACCCTGAACGGAGTTGTGCAGCTCTCAGGCTTCGCCAAGAGCTACACGGAGAAGAATGAAGCCGAATCCATCGCCAGCAAGGTGGACGGCGTCAAGCGTGTGGTCAACGACATCATCGTCAGTCCCTAAGCCTGGCATGAATGCATGAAGCACAACTTATCCATCAATGAATGAGGAGAAAACCATGAACTGGGATCGTATTGAAGGCCATTGGAAACAACTCAAAGGCAAGGTCCGTGAGGAATGGGGCGAGCTCACTGATGATGATTTTGATGTCATCAATGGTCGCAAGGATCAACTGGCCGGCCGCATCCAGGAACGCTACGGCATCGCCCGTGAAGAAGCCGAGGAGCAGGTGGATTCGTGGCTGCGTCAAGCCAGCGATAAGTGGTTCCAATAGCCATCCGCCACTAGAGAAAGCCCGGAAACCTCCGGGCTTTTTTCATTTCACTGGTCAACGGGAATCGCCGGTGGACTCCGTTTGACTACCATCTCGACACAGAAAAGGCCCGGTGAACCGGGCCTTCCAGGGGACTGCTAATCAGGGAACTGCGAATGGGGGGATTACAAGCGATACAGCTGTCCGCCATCCAGGCGTACCTTGTCGCCCACCCGCACACTGGGCACTTCGGAATAATCGTAGTAACGGGACGAATTGTCGTTGAAGCGCACGGTCACGCGGTAGTAAGCCTGACCTTCGCCAAGGCGGGTGTTCTGCTCGATGGAGCGGCCGATCAGTGCACCACCAATGGCGCCCGCCACTGTGGCCAGGGTCTTGCCGCTACCGCGCCCCACCTGGCTCCCAGCCAAGGCGCCCACCGCACCACCGGCCACGGTGCCCACGGTTCCAGAGGTCCTGTTATGCAGTACCTCGATATTCGTCACCTGTCCTGTGACGGCGGATGCAGTCTGGGAGAGATAGGGATTGCCTTCGGCATAAGTGCCCGTATTTCCATCCACATTGGGGGTGCTGCAAGCCGCCATTGAGAGGGCCATTGCTATGGCAGCGGCCAGGGGTAGGGTTGGGTTCTTGGTCATGGATTACTCCTAGTTGATAAAGTCTTTCTGCCATGGCCGGCTGAATGATGCCGACGCTGTAAAGGCACATGGCCACATTAAAGCGCATCGTGGGTTTCAATTCGATTCTGGGCAGCCGATTTGCAATGCAGGATGAGAGGTCTGTGGCGTATCAGCCTTGTCCTACGCAAGCTTGAAATGGTCTGAATTCGACAGCGTTTATCTGCTAGATCCGTAGTACTAGGGAAAGATGCCTGCCTGCCAATACAGGCAGATATTCGATTGATTAGGTAGCCTCCCCTGCGCCACGGGAGAGACTACCCAGGTGGGATTAGCGAGAGTCACCGCTCGCGGCAGCGTAGTGGCTTACTTCCTCGGCCAGCACCTGCATCATATGGGTGGCGATGCGCATGCCGCCTGCCGCCATTTCACCCATGGCTGACGCGAGTTCAGGATTGATCAGACCGCAGCCTTGCTGGGCCTGGCCGCCACTGCCCGGCACGGGACAGGCGCTGGATTGGGGTGAGTTTCCCTGGGTTGAATACTGGCTTGTCGGACAAGAATCCCCGGAGGCTCCGGAGAAGAACGGCATACAGGCTTGAGCGGGCCCGGTTGCAAGTAATGAAACAAAGGCCAGAGTCCCGAGTGTGGGGATGGCACGGTTCGCTTTCATGATGCGACTCCTTGTTGAGAACGCCCGCAACGTTGCGGGTGATTCCAGGCTAGGGGGTGCGAGTAAGCGAAGCGGTTCCGAACAGTAGTACAGATGTAACGGCCTGTTACAGCGCGGAGAAATGGCCTGGTTTATTTGCTCGAAGCAATCCAGATGCCATCCCATTGGGGCGGTGGCGGCGAGTTTCTGAACACCGCGATACGATCCAGGAAAACCTGGCTCGGACGGTCACCCGGAACCCTCTCCAGACTGGCTTTGAAAGCGGCTTCGGCAGCCTCCCAATCCTGCTGACGATAGGCATGGAGGCCGGCTTCGAACCGGGCTATCCATTCGGCATCCACCTGCCCGGCACGTCCAAGGAGTTCATGAACCCGCTCGGGCTCACTGCGTCCGGATACCTGCAGGCTGTCGATCTCGCGGAACATGAAGCTGTCACCGGCCTGCTGCCGCGTTTCTGCACTCACCAGGATGTGGGTGCCGTAGAACTTGTTGGCCTGTTCCAGGCGTGAAGCCAGGTTCACGGTATCGCCGATCACCGTATAGCCCCTGGCGGTCTCGGAACCGATGTTGCCCACCAGCACGTCGCCGGTGGCGATGCCCATGCGGGCTTCCACCTGGGGCAGCCCATGCCGGACCCCCAGCACGTTGGGAAGATCGGCGCGGAATTCATCCAGGCGGGCACGCTGGTCCAAGGCCGCTTCACAACACAATAAAGCGTGTCCTTCCACTTCTGTGAAAGGCTTGCCCCAATAGGCCATGACGGAATCACCGATGTACTTGTCGATGATGCCCTGGCGTTCACGGATCACCTCCGCCATCAGCGCGAAGTAGCGGTTGAGGAAGCGCACCGCCGTATCCGGCGTCAATCCCTCGCAGGTCCGGGTAAAGCCCATCAGGTCAGAAAAGAACACCGTCATCATCTGACGCTGGCCGCCCTCGGCAGAGAGGCGGTTATCCAGCAGACCGCGGACGATACGCGGGTCCACATACTGGCCGAAAGTGGTCTTGATGCGTTCCTTCTCCCGCAGCCCCAGCACCATGTGATTGAAGGAATCCGCCAGGGTCGCCAGTTCGTCCCGGCTCTGGACCATGATCTGGACTTCGAGGTCTCCGTGCTCCACAGATTCGGTGCCTTGCAGTAGGCGGCGGATAGGCTCCACCAGCGAACGACTGACCCACCAGGCAAAGATCAGCCCCAATGTTGTGGCGATGGCCGTGATGGTCCAGTTGAGGCGTACCGAGCGGGCCTCTTCGGCCTTGGCCTGGGCGGCCGTGTCGGCAGTCAGCTTGTTGAGCAGATCCAGGGCCTTGCCGATCTCCACATCCAACTTGTTCTTCTGTTGCAGCAGGCTTTCTCTGACCACGCTGGCCGAGCGTGCCGTGCCCTCCTCTGCCTCGATCTGATAGAGGCGGAAGGTGCGGTGGAAGTCTTGCCGGGCGGTCTGCAGGTTGGGCAACTGTTGCTTCAATACGGCCAGGGTCACCGCATCCAGTTGCACACTGGGGTCCTTCTCGGCTTCGGTCACCATGTTCATGGAGGAATCCACGATCTGGTCGGCGTTGATGCCCCGGGCGTCGAAGTCCGCGGATTCCTTCTCCAGGAAGGCCTTGTCGGGCTTGGCCGCCTGCATGCCCAACAATACCCGCTCCATATGCACCATCTGCTGGCGGATGAGGATCTCCACGCTGGCCACCTGGTTCTGCAGGGGCAGGTAGGTATCCGCCAGGGCACGCACCTGGTTGTTGAGCTGGCGGGAATTGAGCACCGACAACCAGGTCACCACCACCATCAAAAGCAGCAGGACCAGGGTGATGCCGAAAATTTTCAGGCGGATGGGGCGGCGCATGG
>QKDJ01000033.1 GCA_003252145.1 Azovibrio restrictus | reverse complement strand
AGTAACGGCTGCCCAGCACCATGCCCATTTCGATCACGATGAGAATGCCGATTACCGCTCCCAGGGGCAGATAATTCCAGAAGCCCTGGCGTAGCTGATCCAAGTTAATGTCCAGCATCATCACCACGAACAGGAAGAGCACCATCACCGCGCCGATATAGACCATGACCAGCACCATGGCCAGGAACTCGGCCTGGAGCAATACCCACAGACCGGCGGCAGTGAAGAAAGCCAGAATCAGATGCAATACGGCATGAACCGGATTACGGGCCGTGATGACACGCAGGCCGGCGAAAATCAGAATCGCCGACAGGATGAAAAATACAGTGGTCTTGAAATCCATCATCAGGCCCTGTCAGCGGTATTTGGCATCCAGCGCGCGGTCAGCCGCGATCTGGGATTCATAACGGTCACCATTAGCCAGCAACATGGCCTTGGTGTAATACAGGTCGCCCCGCTTCTCCCCGTGATATTCCAGCACCCGGGTTTCCACGATGGCATCCACCGGACAGGCCTCTTCGCAGAAACCGCAGAAGATACACTTGGTCAGGTCGATGTCGTAACGGGTCGTGCGACGGGAACCATCATCACGAGGCTCAGCCTCGATGGTGATGGCCAAGGCCGGACAAACTGCTTCGCACAGCTTGCAGGCGATGCAGCGCTCTTCCCCATTCTCGTAGCGACGCAAAGCATGCAGACCACGGAAACGGAAACTCTGCGGCGTCTTTTCTTCCGGGTATTGCACGGTGATCTTGCGAGCGAAGAAATAACGCCCGGTCACCGACATGCCCTTCAGCAACTCCTTGAGAAGGAGGCTGTTGAAGATTTCCTTCATAGCACCCATGAAACTTGCCTCACTTCCAGATGTTCAGGGGAGACATCATCCAGATGCCCACCACAAGCAGCCAGACCACGGTCAGGGGGATGAACACCTTCCAACCCAGACGCATGATGTGGTCGTAGCGATACCGGGGGAACGTAGCCCGGAACCACAGATAGAAGAACAGCATGAAACAGATCTTGGCCAGCAGCCAGACGATGCTGTCAGGCAGGAAGCCCACCGGAGAAGACCAGCCGCCCAGGAACAACAGCGCGGTCAGGGTGGAGATCAGGATCATCTCGGCGTATTCAGCCAGGAAGAACACGGCGAAGGCCATACCGGAGTAATCCACGTGGAAACCAGCCACGATTTCGGATTCGCCTTCAGCCACGTCAAAGGGTGCCCGGTTGGTTTCTGCCACACCGGAGATGAAATACACCACGAAAAGCGGCAGCAGGGGCAACCAGTTCCAGGACAGGAAGTTCAGGCCCATGTCGGCAAAAATACCCTTTTGCTGACCTTGAACGATATCCACCAGATTCAGACTACCGGACACCATCAGCACCACCACCAGAGCGAAGCCCATGGCGATTTCATAAGACACGATCTGAGCCGCAGCCCGCATGGCACCCAGGAAGGCGTACTTGGAGTTGGAGGCCCAACCCGCCAGCACTATCCCATAAACCCCCATGGAGCCAATGGCCAGGATGTACAGCAGGGAAGCGTCAATATTGGCCAGCACCAGGGTATCGTTGAAAGGCACCACAGCCCAGGCCGCCAGAGCAGGTGCCAGGGAAAGCATGGGAGCAATCACGAACAGGAAACGGTTGGCACCGGAAGGCACCACGATTTCCTTCAGGAGCAGCTTCACACCGTCGGCGATAGGCTGCAGCAAACCCAGGGGACCTACCCGGTTGGGGCCGATCCGCACCTGCATGTAACCGATGACCTTACGCTCGGCATAGGTCAGGTAGGCCACACCCAGCATCAGGGGCGCCACGATCAGAACGATCTTGAGCAGGGTCCAAACGGCAGGCCAGGCAGCGCCGAACATACCGGTTCCGAAATGCATCAGAGTTTCCATCAGGCACGCTCCACGGTAATGGCACCAAACATGTCACCCAGCATGGCCGTAGAAGCATGAGCCGCTGCCACACGCACACAATTGGAAGGAACACCTTCATCCAGGGCAGCAGTCAGCACGGCTACGCCCTGCCCTTGGCTTACCTTCACCTGGTCGCCGGCGCTCACGCCAAACTGGGCCAGAGTCGCAGAAGACATGCGGGCAGCAGGCACTGCGCCATCCAGGGTCCGTGCCAGCACGGGCGCCCGGCGGGCCATGGGATCGGCAAAGTGAATGGGCACATCGGCAATACGAGCTACGCCCTGCCCGACTTGTGACAAGACAATGCTGACACCGTTGAGACCGTTGTCCAGGCCTTGGGCAAATTCATTGCCAGCGCCCAGCACGGCGTCCCGGACTTCTTCGCTGGTGTTGTAATCGAAACCTTCCAGATTCAGCACATTGCCCAGCACCCGGAAGATTTTCCAGGCCGGACGGGCTTCACCGGCTGGACGCACCACGCCAGCGAAACTCTGGATACGGCCTTCGATATTCACGAAGGTACCGGAAGTTTCCGTGTAGGGCGCCATGGGCAGGAGCACATCGGCGTATTCCAGAGCCGGCTCATGCTTGAAGGCGGAAACCATCACCACCATCTTGGCCTGCTTCAGAGCAGCCAGAGCCAGTTGGGGATTGGCACAATCGAATTCGGGTTCAACACCCATCAGTACATAAGCCTGACGGGGCTGCTCGAACATCTGGCGAGCATTGGCACCGGTGGGCAGAGCCCAGGCCAGTTGTGCGCCCACCGTATTGGCGGCATCGCCCAGGAAGCCCAGCTTGGCGCCGGTAATTTCAGCCAGCTTCAGACCCAGAGCGTGCAGTTGAGCCGCTTCGGCAGAATACTGGGCTGCATTGCCCAGGAAGACTGCAGATTTTTCGCCTTCAATCAGGCTGGCTGCCATGGCGTTAGCCTGCTCGCTCACCTGGACTTGATCCAGACCGGCTACGGACACACCCTTTTGCTGGGCGGCAGCCTTGACCACGGCAGCCAGGGAGGCAGCCAGTTGGGCGGGGGCCACGGTCATGCGGGCATGCAGGCTGACCAGTTGATCGTCGGCAGACAGATCGATGAGGCTCAGCTTGGCGCCGTTCTTCTTGACAGCCTGACGCAGACGCTGGGCAATCAGGGGATGATCCTTGCGCAGGAAGGAGCCCACCACCAGAGCGGCATCCAGTTCATTGACTTCAACCAGCTTCATGCCCAGCCAGGGGGTACCCACGCGCTTACCGTCGGTACCAAAATCCTGAACACGGGGACGATGATCCACATTGCCAGAACCCAGACCCTTCATGAGCTTTTGCAGCAGGTAGAGTTCTTCAACGGTGGAGCTGGGGGCGGCCAGGGCAGCCACGGCATCGCCGCCGGCTTCCCGGGAAATATCCTTGAGGCCATGGGCCACATAGTCCAGAGCCACGTTCCAGGGCACTTCACGCCATTGACCACCCTGCTTCACCATGGGCTTGGTCAGACGCTGGTCGGAATTCAGGGACTGGTAGGAGAAACGCTCCTTGTCGGAGATCCAGCATTCATTGACGGATTCGTTTTCCTTGGGCAGCACGCGCATGACCTGGTCATGCTTCACCTGCACGACCAAGTTGGCACCCACGGAGTCATGGGGGCTCACGGAACGGCGACGTTGCAGTTCCCAGGAACGGGCGGTGTAACGGAAGGGCTTGGAAGTCAGGGCACCCACCGGACACAGGTCAATCATGTTGCCGGACAGTTCGGAATCCACGGAACGGCCCACGAAGGTGGTGATTTCCGAGTGCATGTTCCGATTGGCCATACCCAGTTCCATGATGCCGGCGATTTCCTGGCCGAAACGGACACAACGGGTACAGTGGATGCAGCGGTTCATCTCCTCCATGGAGATCAGGGGGCCCACATCCTTGTGGAACACCACGCGCTTTTCTTCCTGATAGCGGCTCTTCATGCCACCGTAGCCCACAGACATGTCCTGCAGCTGGCACTCACCGCCCTGGTCGCAAATGGGGCAATCCAGAGGGTGGTTGATCAGGAGGAATTCCATGACCCCTTGCTGAGCCTTCACGGCCAGATCGGAGTGGGTGAATACCTTCATGCCGTTGGTGACGGGTGTAGCGCAAGCGGGCAGAGGCTTGGGAGCCTTCTCCACCTGGACCAGACACATGCGGCAGTTGGCGGCAATGGAAAGCTTCTTGTGGTAGCAGAAGTGGGGGATATACACGCCCATTTGCTGGGCGGCATCCATCACCGTACTGCCATCAGGCACTTGAGCCTTCTTGCCATCGATTTCGATTTCTAGCATGTCGCTACCTTGAAACGCGATTTAACTGGCGGCTTTCAAACAGCCACTTTGTGGAAGCCGCTTCCTGCCCACTGCACATCCTTCGGCACCAAGCAGGTCTTGTGTTCAATGTGATGCACAAACTCATCCCGGAAGTGCTTGATGAAGCTCTGCACGGGCATGGAAGCCGCATCACCCAGAGCGCAAATGGTGCGCCCCATGATGTTGGTGGTTACGCTGGAGAGCAGATCCAGGTCTTCGGGTCTCCCCTGCCCTTGCTCAATCCGGTGCACCACCTTGTAAAGCCAGCTGGTCCCTTCCCGGCAGGGCGTACATTGCCCGCAGGATTCTTCGTAGTAGAAGAAGGAGAGACGCTCCAGGGCCTTCACCATGCAGACGGTTTCGTCCATGACGATGACGGCACCGGAACCCAGCATGGAACCCGCCTTGCTGATGGAGTCGTAATCCATGGTGCATTCCATCATCACGTCACCGGGGATGACGGGAGAGGAGGAACCACCGGGAATGACAGCCTTCAACTTGCGACCACCGCGCATACCACCACACATTTCCAGCAATTCGGAAAAGGGCGTGCCCAGGGGAATTTCGTAGTTACCGGGGCGATTCACGTGACCGGACACGGAGAACAGCTTGGTACCGCCGTTATTGGGCTTGCCCAGATTCAGGAAGTTTTCGCCACCCATCTTCAGGATGAAGGGAATGGAAGCGAAGGTTTCCGTGTTATTGATGGTCGTGGGCTTACCATAGAGACCGAAGGAAGCCGGGAAAGGCGGCTTGAAGCGGGGTTGCCCCTTCTTGCCTTCGATGGACTCCAGCAG
>QKDJ01000079.1 GCA_003252145.1 Azovibrio restrictus | reverse complement strand
CTGGTCTCTGGGAACCCGGCGTCCCTTGCAATGGAATGAAAGCAACCTGCTCTACATTCTCGAGGGCGAACTGCGGCTGACCTACGCCAACGGGGTCAGTGAGCTGCTGGTGGGAGGATGTGGCCAGGGACGTTGGCCTTTGGGGCGTGTCGGGCAGCAGCCAGTGGCTGCTCAGGCCATTACCGAAGTGGTGTTGCTGCATATGGACGGTCCGGCTCTGGATAAATTGCTGACCTGGGATCAATCCTTGTCGGGGTGTGCAGGTCTGCCATCTGGGGCACGAAAATTGTCGCCCGCTTTGTTTACCCAGGGGATTTTCTCTTCACTGCCAGCGGCTCATGTGAATACCCTGCTGGCCTCTTTCCAGCCCGTGCCTGTACAGGCGGGGGAGGTGGTAATCAATGCGGGTGAGACTGGTGATGCCTATTACGTGATCGAAAAGGGGCGTGCCGAGGTCTTTCGCCGGGTTGGTGGTGCAGAGTTGCCTGTGGCAGAACTGGGGCCAGGCCAGAGCTTTGGTGAAGAGGCCCTGGTTTCTGGCGAGGAGCGTAATGCCTGCGTGCGCATGCGGACTGCAGGGCGTCTGCTGCGCTTGGGAAAACCCGAATTCCTTGCCTTGTTGAAGGCGCCCTTACTACACGCGATTGATCTGTCCGAGGCCCAGGGACTGGTGCAGGCCGGTGCCTGCTGGTTGGATGTGCGATATCCCGCCGAATTCGCCCAGGATGGTTGCCGAGGTGCCATGAACGTGCCTTTGGGGGAGCTGCGCAACGCGTTCAATATCCTGCCCCGCTCAAGAACCTATGTAGCCTATTGCCGTACCGGCCGACGCAGTTCGGCTGCTGCTTTCCTCCTTGCTCAGCAAGGTTTTGATGCCCGCTGGCTCGAAGGGGGCATGCCTCCCGACTACTCTGTGATCTAAGGTCATGACCAAACAAATCGCCAACGAAAACCAGACTTCCTCCCATGTGGCCCGTCGCCTGATGTTTCTCAAGGACCTTCAGGCGGTAACCAACAAGATTCATGCGACCCACAATGTGGATGAGCTGATGCTGGAGTTGTCCCAGGACATCTGCCACCTCTTCAACGCGGATCGCCTGACTTTGTACGTGGTGGCCGATGAAGGGCAGAGCATTGTTTCCCGGGTTAAGACGGGGCTGAATACCGCCAAGGAATTGCGTTTGCCCGTGGGGGATCAGAGTATTGCCGGGTTTGTGGCCGCCAATCGGCGCACGGTGAATATCCGCGACGTTTACGATGACGGGGAGATGGGGCAATACAGTCCCCATATGAGCTTTCTTCAGGAGGTGGACCGTCGCACGGGCTATCGCTCCAAACAGATGTTGGTGACTCCGATCTTGGACGGCGCCCGGGAGTTGCTGGGTGTGGTGCAGTTAATCAATAGCAAGGATGACCAGCCATTCACCGATTGGGCCGAGGAGGGTATCGTCGATCTGGCGGCAACTCTGGCGGTAGCCCTGACTCAGCGTCAGGGTGGGGGGGTTACTGGGCCTCGTTCTCGTTATGACAGATTGGTGAGTAGTGGTGTGCTGACGGCAGCAGAGCTAGAGGATGCCCATTGCAAGGCCCGGGAGATGGATCAGGATCTGGAGTCCGTGTTAATCCAGCAATTCAAGGTCAAGCCTGCCGCTATTGGCTCTGCCCTGTCAGACTTTTTTTCCGTGCCCTACGAGGCTTACCGGGGGGGGCGTATCAAGCCTATAGACCTGCTGCGTAACTTGAAACGGGACTATCTGGAAGAAAGTCTCTGGGCCCCCCTCGAGGAAGGGGTGGAAGGGGTGCTTGTGGTATCGCCCGATCCGGAGAAGGTGCGTAATGCCCGGGTGGTGCAAAATATTTACCCAAAAAAGAAGATTGCCTTCCGGGTCTGTGGGCTTCACGAATTCCAGCAACTGCTCGACCAATTCTTTGGGGCACTGGCCGATATGGGCAGCGTAGGCGAGCTGCTTTCGGATATGGAAGGAGACGATCCTGCTGCCGATAGCGGTCACGATGATGTGTCCGCCGCTGCAGACAACGAGCTGGTTCGTCTGGTTAACAAGATCATCGTCGATGCCTATCAGCAAGGCGCTTCAGATATTCATATCGAACCCCGACCGGGCAAGGAAAAAACCCAGATTCGGTTTCGTAAAGACGGCTCCCTGGTGTCTTACATCGCAGTGCCGGCTTCCTTCCGCTCCGCCTTGTTGACCCGCCTCAAGATCATGTGCGACCTGGATATTTCCGAAAAGCGCAAACCTCAGGATGGCAAGATCAAATTCAAGAAATATGGCCCCCTGGATATTGAGTTGCGGGTTGCCACCTTGCCCACAGCCGGTGGCCTGGAGGACGTGGTGATGCGTATTCTGGCCGCCGGTGAGCCTATTCCTCTGGCCCAGTTGGGGCTGTCCAAGCCCAATTACGACAATCTGGTTCAGTGTGTCGAAAAACCCTATGGCCTGTTCTTTGTCTGTGGCCCGACGGGTTCAGGGAAAACCACCACCCTGCATTCGGTGCTGGGGCACCTGAATACGCCGGATACCAAGATCTGGACAGCGGAAGACCCGGTGGAAATTACCCAGAAGGGTCTGCGCCAGGTGCAGATCAACAAAAAGGCCGGGCTGGACTTTGCTACGGTCATGCGGGCCTTCCTGCGGGCCGACCCGGACATCATCATGGTGGGGGAAATGCGGGATGCTGAAACCACCGGTATCGGTATTGAGGCCTCTTTGACCGGCCACCTGGTATTTGCCACCCTGCATACCAATTCAGCGCCCGAGTCCATCATCCGCCTGCTGGACATGGGCATGGACCCCTTCAACTTTGCCGACGCCCTGCTGGGCATTCTGGCGCAACGCTTGGGTAAGCGCCTGTGCAAGGAGTGCAAGCAGGCCTATCAGCCGGATGCCCAGGAAATCGAGCATCTGCTGGATGAGTACTGCGATGAGTTGCGTAATACAGATGCCTGGCGTCAGGACCCGCAAGGGGCCCGGGAACGGATTCGCCAGGAGTGGCTCCAAAACTGGGGCAAGGATGGCAAGTTCACCCTGTATCACGCCAAAGGTTGCCCTGCCTGCAATGACAAGGGCTACAAGGGGCGGGTAGGCCTGCATGAACTGATGGTAGGGACTGATCCCGTCAAGAAATTGATTCAGGAAAAAGCCCGTGTGGCAGAAATCCTCGCCTGTGCCTTGAACGAGGGAATGCGGACCCTCAAAATGGACGGCATTGAAAAGGTGCTGCAGGGCGTCACTGATCTGGCCCAGGTGCGCGCTGTGTGTATCAAGTGATGGGAGTCTGACCATGGCAACGGTTCAGGATTTGTTTCAGCGGCTGGAGCAACTCAACTCCGTCGGTGCTGCGCTGTCCAGCGAACGTAATCTGGAACGCTTGCTGGAGAACATTCTCCTGGCAGCCAAAACCATCACCCGGGCGGATGGCGGCACTTTGTACCGTATGAGTGAGGATGGGCAGCAGCTGGAATTTGCCATTGTGCGCAATGACAGCCTCGGTATCGCTTTTGGCGGAGCCAATGGACAGCCCCTGTCTGACAAGTTTCAGGCCTTACCCCTTTATACCAGGGCCGGAGTACCTAACGACAGCATGGTGGCTGCCCATGCGGCGCTCAACGCTTGTACCGTCAATATTGCTGATGCCTATGATGCGGATGGCTTCGATTTTTCCGGCACCCGTCGTTTTGATGCCAGTACCGGTTACCGTTCCCGCTCCTTCCTGACTGTCCCCATGAGGAATCACGAGGGAGAGGTGATCGCGGTCTTGCAACTGATCAATGCCCTGACGCCGGAAGGTCAGGTAGAACCCTTCAATGATGAGGATCAGCGTCTGGCTGAGTCCCTGGCCTCCCAAGCTGCAGTGGCACTGACCAACCGACAGCTGATTCAGCAGATGGAAACGCTCTTCGAAGCTTTCATCAACCTCATCAACATCGCCATTGACGAAAAATCTCCCTACACCAGCGGCCATTGCCAGCGGGTGCCGGAACTGACCATGATGCTTGCCGAGGCTGCTGATAAGGCCAAGGAAGGCCCCCTCAAGGATTTTCATCTGACGGATCAGGACCGCTACGAACTCAAGATCGCGGCACTCCTGCACGATTGCGGCAAGGTGACCACTCCCGTTCACGTGGTGGACAAGGCTACCAAGTTGCAAACCCTGTTTGACCGTATTCATCTCATCGATACCCGCTTTGAAGTGTTGCGCCGGGATGCTGAAATCGCCAGATGGCGTGCAGTTGCCGGAGGGGCTGACACTCAGGAAATGGCGGCAGCCTATGAAGCTCGGTGCCAGCAAATCGATGAGGATAGGGCATTCCTACGCCATGCCAATGTGGGCGGGGAGCGCATGAGCGACGAGGATATCGAGCGGGTGAGGCGCATTGCCCAGGACTATCGTTGGTGCGATGCCTCCGGGGTTGAGCAGGCCTTTCTCAGCGATGAGGAACTGGAAAACCTCACCATCCGCGCCGGCACATTGACCGCAGCCGAACGGGAAATCATCAACAACCACATCGTAGCCACCATCAAGATGCTGGAAGCCCTACCCTGGCCCAAGCATTTGAGACGGGTGCCAGAATACGCTGGAGGGCACCACGAACGGATGGATGGCAAGGGCTATCCCAATGGCCTCAAGCGGGAAGACATGAGTTGGCAGGCCCGCATGATGGGCATCGCGGATATCTTCGAAGCCCTCACGGCCGCTGATCGTCCCTACAAGCCAGCCATGAAGCTCTCCCAGGCGGTGTCCATCATGGAGAATTTCAAGGCCAACGGCCATATCGACCCGGATCTGTTTCAAGTCTTCATGGACGCCAGTGTCCCTGCGGGTTATGGGAAGGCCTTCCTTAAAGATGGGCAGCTGGATATATGAGGCCATGTGAGCAACCTATTGTGTCAGTGCACGTGACAAAAAACGGCAGTTTTCAGGAGGCGATGCTTGGAACCCCCGGGTTTTGCAGCTGGCATGAAATCTGTATAGTATTCATCAGCGGTTTCCGCTTCATTCCTCAAGGAGATTTGACATGAAAAAGGTTCAAC
>QKDJ01000168.1 GCA_003252145.1 Azovibrio restrictus | reverse complement strand
GGATTCGCTACCTGGCCGAGCATGATTTCCTCACCGGTTTGCCCAATCGGGTTCTGTTGACGGACCGGGTCAGTCAGGCCATTACCTTTGCCCGGCGTAACCGTACCCGTCTGGCGGTCATGTTCCTGGACCTGGATCGTTTCAAGAGCATCAATGACACCCTGGGTCACAACGTGGGTGACGAGTTGCTGCGAACGGTGACCCACCGCCTGCTCAATCAGGTCCGCGCCAGCGACACAGTGAGTCGTTTGGGGGGCGATGAGTTCGTCGTTCTACTCTTGGAGGTGGATGACGAGGAGTCTGTGGCCAAGGTGGCTCGCGGCATCCTGGAAGCACTGGTGGAGCCTGTCGTTGTAGGCACCCATGAGTTGAATGTGAGCGGCAGTATCGGTATTGCCATTTACCCCGAACATGGGTTGGATATCGACACCCTGATGAAGAATGCCGATACGGCCATGTATCAGGCCAAGGCGGCTGGTCGTAATGGCTACAGCATCTTTTCCTCGGAAATGGATGTGCTGGCCCGGGGGCGTCACGAGGTGGAGCGTGATTTGCGTCAGGCTCTGGTGCATAAGGAATTCGTCCTCCATTACCAGCCCCAGGCTGATGTGAAGGGGGGCGAGGTGGTCGCCCTGGAAGCTCTGGTGCGCTGGAATCGGCCTGGTGTGGGTATGGTGCCCCCCAACGACTTCATCCCCGTGGCGGAAGAGTCCGGGCTGATCGTTCCGCTGACGGAATGGATTCTCGATGAGGTCTGCCGTCAATTGCGGGATTGGCGTGACCGGGATGTGGTCCATGTGCCCGTGGCCGTCAATCTTTCCCCGGTTCAGTTCCGTCGGGAGGGCTTGTACGACGTGGCCATGGAAAAGGTGAAACAGTACGGGCTGGTACCTGGCGATATCGAATTCGAGATCACCGAGAATGTGCTCATGCTCAATACCGACGCTGTCATGCGTACCCTGGACCGTTTGCGGGCCGCCGGCTTCCACCTGATCATCGACGACTTTGGTACGGGCTATTCCAGCCTTTCCTACCTTAAGCGTTTCCCGGTGGTGAAGCTCAAGATCGACCGTTCCTTCGTCCGCGACGTGAGCGATGATCCGGATGATGCCGCCATTGCGGGTGCCATCATTGGCATGGCCCGCAGCCTCAAGCTTGGG
This sequence comes from Azovibrio restrictus, assembly GCA_003252145.1. Classification (GTDB taxonomy): domain Bacteria; phylum Pseudomonadota; class Gammaproteobacteria; order Burkholderiales; family Rhodocyclaceae; genus Azovibrio; species Azovibrio restrictus_A. Next base: position 3,915 of record QKDJ01000168.1, on the reverse strand, counting down.
GTGGTGGCCGAAGGGGTGGAAAAGACGGAGCAGCTGGATTTCCTGCGTCAGGAGCAATGTAAGTCCATGCAGGGTTACCTGCTTTCCAAGCCCTTGCCTCCAGATGAATTGGAAAGAGTGTTGCAACAGGGGCTGAGCTTGACCGGAGGCGAGGCTTCTCCTGCTGATCTTTGATGGCTCCTCGTTCCGCCATTTCTGGTGGCGTGTATAAAAAAAAGCGGCCTGAGTGGCCGCTTTTTTGCTGTTGCAGAATATCTTAGGCGAAGTTCTTGGCAGCGAAGTCCCAGTTCACCAGGGAAGCCAGGAAGGTTTCCACGAACTTGGGGCGCAGGTTGCGGTAGTCGATGTAGTAGGCATGTTCCCACACGTCGATACACAGCAGGGCCTTGTCGTCCGTGGTCAGGGGGGTGCCAGCGGCGCCCATGTTCACGATATCCACGGAACCGTCAGCCTTCTTCACCAGCCAGGTCCAGCCGGAACCGAAGTTGCCCACGGCAGAGGCCTGGAAGGCCTTCTTGAATTCGTCGAAGGAGCCCCACTTGGCGTTGATGGCAGCAGCCAGGGCACCGGTGGGCTCACCACCGCCGGCGGGCTTCATGCAGTTCCAGAAGAAGGTGTGGTTCCAGATTTGGGCTGCGTTGTTGTAAACGCCACCGGCGGGAGCCTTCTTGACGATGGCTTCCAGATCCAGGGCTTCGTATTCGGTGCCCTTGATCAGGTTGTTCAGGTTAACCACGTAGGCGTTGTGGTGCTTGCCGTAGTGGTATTCGAGGGTTTCCTTGGAGAGGTGGGGAGCCAGGGCGTCCTGAGCGTAGGGCAGAGCGGGCAGTTGATGTTCCATCTTTTATTTCTCCGTTATTTAGGGTTGTGAGCCAACGATTCTATTGGGCTTCTCCGGGGGTGACAACCTGAGTCACCTGCACCTGGGCTTGCCCTTCCGAAAGCACCACTTGGAGCCTGTCCTGGGGTTTGAGTTCCCGGCTGTCGCGAATCGCATGCCCATTCGCATTAAACACCATGGCATAACCCCGGGCCAGTACTGCGTGGGGGTCCAGCTGTCGCAGTCCCTGCTTAGCCTGTTCCAGGCGGTTTTCATGGTTGCGCAGTTGCTGTTTCCAGGCATGCTGAAGGCGTAGGGTCAGCAGATCGGCACTTTCCTGAAAACGGGCCGGTTGGGGGCGGTGGTGCATCAGGCGGTAGGCCAGATGCTGCAGACGGCGCTCGGTCGTATCAGCCTGGCGTCGCGCTGCATGGCTCAAGCGCTGTTCCAGTTCTGTCAGGCGTTCCCTGCGGGTGGCCAGCTGCCGCTGGGGCGAGGGAAGGCGGGTGGCCAGGTTATCCAGTCGCTGTTCCCATTGCCGCAGGCGTTGCTGGAAGGCACGTTGGTGACGCTGCTGCAATTCGGCAAGGCGTCCCAGGAGCTGATTGCGATCAGGGCAGGCCAGTTCTGCCGCTGCCGTGGGTGTGGGCGCGCGCAGATCGGCGGCGAAATCGGCAATGGTGAAATCGGTTTCGTGACCTACGCCACTGATGACGGGTATGGCACCGGAGCGAATCTGGCGGGCCAGTATTTCCTCATTGAAGGCCCACAAATCCTCCATGCTGCCGCCGCCACGGCAGAGGATGATCAGGTCGCTATTGGAGGATTGAGCCTGGGCCAGTGCCTGGGCAATCTGGGCGCCGGCTCCTTCACCCTGTACTGGCGTGGGGAAAAGGGTGACCTGCACATGGGGCGCCCGTCTGGCCAGCGTGGTCAGTACATCCCGCAGGGCTGCTGCCTGGGGGCTGGTGACCAGGGCAATGCGTCGGGGAAAAAAGGGCAGGGGGCGTTTGTTTTCCGAGGCAAACAAACCTTCACTTTCCAGTTTGGCCTTGAGGGCGAGAAAACGCTCGAACAGATTGCCTTGGCCTGCCTGGCGCAGGGCTTCCACATTAAGTTGGAAGTCTCCCCGGGCTTCGTAGAGGGTCGCCAGAATCCGGGCCTCCACCTTTTGCCCGTTTTCCGGGCGGAACCCCAGTAATTGGGCCTTGTTGCGCCAAAGGGTGCAGCGTACCTGGGCGCTATTGTCCTTTAGGGTGAAATAGATGTGTCCGGAAGCGGCTCGGGTGATATTGGAGATTTCTCCGGCGACCCAGGTCAGGGGTAAGGAGCTTTCCATCAGGTGACGAACCATCCGGTTCAGCTCAGTGACGCTGAGGACGGTTTGGGACAGATTTTTAGGCGGGGTGTCAAGCATGGCGGCGAGTTTACTCCACAACTCTTTTTGTCGGGATGTATGGCACGGCGTCATTTTTTTGAAATGAGGCTTGACAGGGGTTTGTAATTGATAGTTCGTTGATTTTATTAAATAAATATTTTTTGCCTGATTTCTGGGCAGCGTAAGGAAAGGCCTTGCCCCTGCTGGGTTTGCTTCACTTTGTGACAGGCTATCCACAAAGTTATCCACAGGTTTTGTGGATAACGCCAAAGGGGGCTGTTCTGGTCAGAAGGATGCCGCTGTCAAGCTTTTTTCACGCCTGGGCTTGCCCTGTAAATAGGGCTGCGGGAGAATGCCGGACTAGAAAAAGTTACTGGAGGTAGCGTGTTTGCGATTGTTCAGGCTGCGGGCTGGCCTATCTGGCCCTTGCTCTTCGCTTCCGTGATTGCGGTTGCTCTTATCATTGAACGTTCCATCGCCCTGCGCGGTGCCCGGATTGTCCCTGCTGGCCTGCTGCAGCGTGTGGTGGCCGAGTTCCGTAAAGGGGCGGCCAACGACCAGCTGGTGGCCGATCTGGAACGTCACTCTCCTCTGGGCCAAGTGCTAGCTGCCGGCCTACGTAATCGGAGTGCATCCCGGGAGATCATGAAAGAGTCCATCGAAGAGGTGGGGCGTGCTGTGACCCATCAATTGGAACGCTACATGACCACCCTGGGCACCATTGCTTCCATTGCTCCCTTGATGGGTCTGTTTGGAACCGTGGTGGGGATGATTGAAATGTTCTCTGCCCAGACGCCGGGCAGTGCCGATCCTCATCAATTGGCCCATGGTATTTCCGTCGCGCTCTACAACACGGGTTTCGGGATCCTGATCGCCATTCCCAGCATGATCTTCTGGCGCCACTTCCGCGCCCTGATCGATAGTTTCGTGGTGGACATGGAACAGCAGGCCATTCGCCTGGTGGAAGTGATCCACGGCGACCGTAAGTAAGGCGCAAGTCATGAATTTCCATCGGGGCCGTGGCCGGGAAGAGCCGGAAATCAACTTGATTCCGCTGATTGACGTACTGTTGGTGGTCATCATCTTCCTGATGCTGACCACGACCTACGCACGTTTCTCCGGCCTGGAAATCAATCTGCCTTCGGCCAACGCCGAGCAGCGCGACGAGCAGCCCAACGAAATCGAGGTGGCGGTGACGGCGACCGGGCAGGTGGTGGTGAACCGCCAGCCCCTGCAGCGCAGCGAGGTGTCCTTCATTCGTGAAGCCCTGACCCGTGCAGCAGAGGGGCGGGCTGATCCTCTCATCATCATCAGTGCCGATGCCAAGGCAACCCACCAAAGTGTGGTGGACGTGATGCAGGCTGCTCAATCGGCTGGTTATCCCCGCATTTCCTTCACGACCCAGTCTGTCGCCTCCGAGTAATGCCTAGTCTGCAGGAGCGTTGGTATGCCCGACGGCTATCCCCGCTCCTGTGGGGCTTGGCTCCTCTGACCCTCCTTTTTGCAGCACTGGCGGCCTTGCGTCGTCTGGCTTACCGGCGTGGTTGGCTGGCATCCCGCGCCCTGCCGGTACCGGTGGTCGTGGTGGGCAATCTGGTGGTGGGTGGTGCGGGGAAGACTCCGCTGACCCTCTGGTTGGCCAAGGCCTTGAGTGCAGCAGGTTGGAGACCGGGCATCATCAGTCGGGGTTATGGTGGGAGTAATAAGGAGGTCCTTG
>QKDJ01000325.1 GCA_003252145.1 Azovibrio restrictus | reverse complement strand
CAGCAGGTCCGATTCGGCCGTGCTCAGAACCTGTTCGCCGCCCTCGGGGCTTTTCAGGGTGTTGTTGGCTGGATTGAAATGCCAGCCGGAGAATTCGGCCACCTGGGGGCTGGGCTGACGGCTCCCAGGTTCTGGCCCCTGGCGGCGGCGCAGGATGCTGCGGATGCGGGCTACCAGTTCCCGGGCTTCGAAGGGCTTGAGCATGTAGTCGTCCGCCCCCAGTTCCAGGCCCATGACCCGGTCGCTCACATGGCTGCGCCCGGTGACGATGAGCACGCCGCAGTCGCTGATGCCGCGCAGATGCTGCATGAGGCTCATGCCGTCCATGTCGGGCAGGCCCAGGTCGATGATGCACAGGTCCGGCACCTGGGTACGCAGGCGGCGCATGAGTTCGGCCCCGTTGCGGCACCACTGGGTGCTGAAGGCGAAGCTCTGCAGGGCCGATTCCATGGTCCGGGCCACGTCCCGGTCGTCCTCGACGATGTAGATCAGGGGGTTGGTCGTTGCTTGTTTCATAGGGTCATGATCCCAGGGCGCGGGCCAGTTCCCGCTTGGAAAAGGGTTTGCTCAACAGGCGCAGGTTCGGGGTTTCGGTCTGGTTCTGGGTAGCCTGTTCCTCGTAGCCGCTCATTAGCACCACATGGAGTTCCGGGCGTTCTTCCCGGGCCAGCCGGGCCAGTTCCCGGCCGTTCATGCCGCCGGGCATGATGATGTCCGTGAGCAGCACGGTGATGTCCTGGACCTGGGCCAGGATTTCCGCCGCTTGCCCGCCATTTTCCGCTTCCAGCACCGGGTAGCCCAGGTCCAGCAACTGGTTGCGTACCACCTTGCGCACTTCCGGCTCGTCCTCCACCAGCAGCACCAGGGCGCCGGGAGTGGCGGTGGCGGGAGCTGGTTCCTCGGGCGGATGTTCCTCCAGGCTACCCGGCGGAGCAGGGGGCAGGATCAGGATGAAGGTGCTGCCTTTGCCCGGCTTGCTGTCCACATGCACATAGCCGCCGGACTGGCGGGCGAAGCCATAGACCATGGCAAGGCCCAGGCCGCTGCCGCGACCAAAACCCTTGGTGGTGAAAAAAGGTTCGAAGACCTTGCTGCGGGTAGCTTCGTCCATGCCGCAGCCTGTGTCCGACACTTCGATGAAGACATAGGGGCCGGGAGCCAGCTCATGCTGTTCGCTCTGCTGTTCGTCCAGGGTGCCGGGGCGTACCCGGATCACCAGTCGGCCGCCCTCGGGCATGGCGTCCCGGGCATTGAGGGCGAAGTTGAGCAGGGCGCTTTCCAGCTGACCCGGGTCCACCCGGGAATGGAGGGGCTGGGGCGTGAGCCGGGTATGGACCTGAATGGAGGAGGGCAGGGAGCGGCGGATCAGGGTCTCCAGTCCGGTCACCAGTTGATTCACATCCACGGCCACGGGTTTCAGGGGCTGCTGACGGGAGAAGGAGAGCAGGCTACGGATCAGCTGGGCGCCCCGACGGGACGCTTGCAGGGCCGGCTCCACCAGTTCCCGGGTTTCCTTGTGATGGGGATGGCGCTCCTTGAGGGAGGAGAGATTGCCGCTGATGATGGTGAGCAGGTTGTTGAAGTCGTGGGCCACACCCCCGGTAAGCTGGCCCAGGGCTTCCATTTTCTGGGCCTGGGCCAGGGCCGCCTGCATGCCCCGGGTTTCGGTAATGTCGAAGGAAAACACGAAACAGCCCACGGGCAGGCCATCGGGGCCCAGCTCAGGCACCATGGTGCTGCGGGCATTCACCAGCCGCCCTTGCTGGCGCATGGTGTATTCGTGGGTGATGGTTTCCCCGGACAGGGCCCGGGCGATGTAATGCTTGACCGAGTTGTAACCCTTTTCGCCGATGACCTTGGAAATGGGGGAGCCGATCACTTCGGAGACGGGCAGGCCAAACCAGCTGGAATAACCTTTGTTGGCGTAGCGGTAGATCTGGTTTTTGTCGAAATAGCTGATCTGGGCGGGAATGGTGTCGGTGATCAGACGCAGGCGTTCCTCGCTGCGGGCCAGGGCGGCAGCCAGCTGTTTCTGGGCGTTGTCGGCTTCCCGGAGTTCGGCGCGGGCCTGCTCCAGTTCCCGCTCCAGAGCGGTCAGACGGGCTTGGGAAGACGCATGGGAGGTCTCGGACATGGCAGAATTCTAGCAGCCGGTGTGACCTGGACCATGGGCGTCACAATTCAGTCACGATTGTCATGATTTGCTACGTTTCCACAAAACTGTGGCAAGTCTGCTTTGCGAAGCTTGGAAACAGGCCTTTCTGCGATGCGGCATGACCGTACGACAGGAGCACCGGCAACGTACCGGAATCAGGCCATCCCCGGCGGTGATGCACCCGATAGCTCGCCCGGCAGGGCGTCAAGCAGCGCACCAAACAGCAGGAGACAACGTGGAACATCCGAATCCTTACGCATCCGGTCTGGACCGCAATCCAGCCAATTACGTATCCCTTTCGCCCCTGAGCTTCATTCGGCGGAGTGCTTTTGTTTATCCCAATCGGGTCAGTGTGATCCAGGGCGACCGGCAATGGACCTGGCAGGAATCCTATAGCCGTTGCCGTCAGCTGGCCTCTGCCCTGAAGGGGCGCGGCGTGCAGCGAGGCGACACGGTGGCGGTGATGCTGCCCAACGTCAATGCCATGTTCGAGGCCCATTTCGGCATTCCCATGCTGGGTGCCGTGCTCAATACCCTCAACACCCGGCTCGATGCAGAAAGCATCGCTTTCATGCTGCAGCACGGGGAAGCCAAGGTCCTGCTGACCGACCCCGAGTTCGCTCCGGTGGTGGAAGGCGCCCTGAAACTGATGTCTGGCACCAAGCCCCTGGTGATCGACGTGACCGATCCGGATTTCAGCGGCGGCATGCTGCTGGGGGAAAAGGATTACGAGGCCTTCCTGAATGAAGGAAATCCCGATTTCGAATGGGAACTGCCAGCCGACGAGTGGGAGGCCATCGCCCTCAATTACACCTCCGGCACCACGGGCAATCCCAAGGGTGTGGTCTATCACCACCGGGGTGCCTATCTGAATGCGGTGTCCAACATCGTTTCCTGGGGCATGCCGCCCCATGCGGTGTATCTCTGGACCCTGCCCATGTTCCACTGCAATGGCTGGTGTTTCCCCTGGACTATGGCAGCCAATGCGGGTACCAACATCTGCCTGCGCAAGGTGGACCCGGCTCTCATTTTCGATCTGGTCCGTAAGCACAAGATCACCCACATGTGCGGCGCCCCCATCGTCTACGGCATGCTCATCAATGCGCCGGACGAACTGCGGGCCGGCATTGAGCAGGGCCTGAACGGCCTGATCGCCGGTGCAGCGCCTCCCGTGGCCATCATCGAAGGCTGCGAGCGTATCGGCATCAACATCACCCACGTCTATGGCCTGACGGAAACCTACGGTCCCGCCTCGGTTTGCGCCAAGCATCCGGAATGGGATCGGCTGCCCATCGACCTGCGGGCTGCCCGCAATGGTCGCCAGGGGGTGCCCTACCACATGCAGGAAGGCATCAGCGTGCGGGATCCGGTGACCATGGAGCCCGTACCCTGGGATGGTGAGTCCATGGGCGAAATCATGTTCCGGGGCAACCTGGTCATGAAGGGCTACCTGAAGAACGAAAAGGCCAGCCAGGAAGCATTCCAGGGGGGCTGGTTCCACACGGGCGACCTGGCTGTGGTGCATACGGACGGCTACGTGAAGATCAAGGACCGTTCCAAGGATGTGATCATCTCCGGGGGCGAGAACATTTCCTCCCTGGAAGTGGAGGACGTGATCTATCGCCATTCCGCCGTGGTGGCTGCTGCCGTGGTGGCCAAGCCCGATCCCAAGTGGGGCGAGGTGCCTTGCGCCTTCGTGGAACTCAAGGAAGGGGCAACCGCCAGCGAAGAGGACATTGTTGAACACTGTCGCGCCCACCTGGCCCGCTTCAAGGTGCCCAAGTCCGTCATCTTCGGCAACCTGCCCAAGACCTCCACGGGCAAGATTCAGAAGTACGTCCTGCGTCAGCACGCCAAGTCCGTGCTGGCCATCGAATAAGCAGCACAAATACGTAAAGCAATCGGAGTCGACTCATGAAAGTACTGGTTCCCGTCAAACGGGTGGTGGATTTCAACATCAAGGTCCGGGTCAAGGCGGACGAGAGTGGCGTGGATCTGGCCAATCTCAAGATGAGCATGAACCCCTTCGACGAAATCGCCGTGGAAGAGGCCGTGCGTCTCAAGGAAGCCGGCCTGGCCACGGAAGTGGTGGTGGTGAGCTGTGGTCCCGCTGCCTGCCAGGAAACCCTGCGCACAGCCCTGGCCACCGGAGCTGACCGGGCCATTCTGGTGGATTGTGGCGATACGGACCTGCAGCCCCTGGCCGTGGCCAAACTCTTGAAGGCCGTTTGCACCAGCGAACAGCCTCAACTGGTGATCTGCGGCAAGCAGGCCATCGATGATGACGCCAACCAGGTGGGCCAGATGCTGGCCGCTCTTCAAGGCTGGCCCCAGGCCACCTTCGCTTCCAAGCTGGTGCTGGCCGATGGCAAAGCCCAGGTGACCCGGGAAATCGACGGGGGTCTGGAAACGCTGGAAATCAGCCTGCCCGCCGTGGTGAGTTCGGACCTGCGTCTGAACGAACCCCGTTACGCCAGCCTGCCCAACATCATGAAGGCCAAGAAGAAGCCTCTGGATACCACCACACCCGCCACCCTGGGTGTAGATGTGGCCCCCCGCCTGAAGACCCTGAAGGTGTCCGAGCCGCCCAAGCGTCAAGGGGGTGTCAAGGTGGCCGATGTGGCTGAACTGGTAAGCAAACTGAAGAACGAAGCAAAGGTGATCTGATGGCTATCCTCGTCATTGCCGAACACGACAACGCCAGCCTCAAGGCGGCGACCCGCAACACCCTGGCCGCTGCCACCAAGCTGGGAAGTGACATCCATCTGCTGGTAGCCGGCAGCAATGCGGCTGCCGTGGCCCAACAGGGTGCCGCCTGCGCCGGTGTGGCCAAGGTGCTCCTGGCCGATGCCTCCCAGTACGGGGAGCAGACTGCCGAAAACCTGGCTGCCCTGGTGGTGAGCCTGGCCGGTGGCTACTCCCA
>QKDJ01000080.1 GCA_003252145.1 Azovibrio restrictus | reverse complement strand
GATGCACCGATCCTACCGGAGCTTCTTGCCCATATCTCCACGCCTGTCGCCACCGTAACAGGCGATAGGGCTTACGATACCAAGGCTAGCCATGCGGCCATTGCTGCCGTGGGAGCCTCTGCCATCATTCCCACCCGCAAGAATGCTCGACTGTGGAAGAAATATCCGCCAGGCGCAGAAAGTCGAAACGAAATCTTGAGGGCTACTCAATGCTCGGGCAGAGCTATCTGGAAGAAGTGGAGTGGCTACCACCGGCGTAGTCTGGTGGAAACCAAAATGCGCTGCTTGAAGCTTCTGGGGGAACGGATCATGTCCCGGGACTTTGATCGTCAGGTGGCTGAGCTTCAGGTACGGGCTGCCTTACTCAACCGATTCACCCAGCTGGGGACCCCAACGACTGTTGCTATAGCATAACTCCGTCTGGGGTAGGGGGATCTCACCCTACACACGAGTTACGCAACAAAGCCCCAACATACGGGCAAGACCATCGTTCGCTATATGATGTTTCTTGAAAAACCGCTTCTAGCTGATGGCTGCCTAAGCTACATCTTCCTGGAATTCCGTATCCTCATGCCGGTAGGCCGGGCTGCAGCAGCATAGGAGATGCAGGGGGCTCTGCCCGGTGTTCTCGATGCAATGGGGCGTGCCGGGAGGGATGCAGATGGTGTCGCCCGGGTTAACCGGGAATTGGGTGTCCCCCAGGGTCATGAGGCCTGAGCCCTGGGTGATGTGATACAGCTCTTCCGTTTCCAGATGCCGGTGCAGAAGGGTGCGGCTGCCGGGGGATACGGTGGCTTCGGCCAGGGATTGTTTTTGATTGCCGTGTACGTTCGGGTGCATGAGTTCCCGGATTTCCGAGCCGTCTTTGGTAGTGTAGGCCTTGACCTGGGCGTAGGGCTGGTGGGGCTGCAAGGGCTTCATTTTTCTTCCCAGTCGCCCCGCAGACCATACTTCTTCAGCTTGTCGTGCAGGGTGGTTTTGGCCACCTGCAGGGCCAGGGCCGTGCGGGACAGGTTGTGGTCGTGGCGGCGCAGGGCTTCGGCGATGAGGGCGGATTCAAAGGATTCCACCGCCCGGGCCAGGGGGAGCTCGCCCCCGTCCATAGTGCCGCCGGAAATTAGCGCATGCCCCAGGCCCAGGACGAAGCGGTCGGCGGCATTCCTGAGTTCCCGTACATTGCCGGGCCAGTCATGGGCGAAGAGTTGGCGGGTGACGGCCTCATCCACGGGGGGCATTTCCCGTTCATGGCGCAGGGCGGCTTCCCGGGCGAAATGTTCGAAGAGCAGGGGAATGTCTTCCCGGCGCTCCCGCAGGGGCGGGATTTCCAGGCTGACCACATTGAGCCGGTAGTAGAGGTCGGAGCGAAACTGGCCTTCTGCCGACTGCTGGCGCAGATCGGCCTTGGTGGCGGCGATGACCCGGCAATCCACGGGAATGGGGTGGTTGGCCCCCAGCCGTTCAATGACCCGTTCCTGAAATACCCGCAGCAGCTTGATCTGCAGGGGCAGGGGCATGGTCTCGATTTCGTCCAGGAACAAGGTGCCGCCACTGGCGTATTCGATCTTGCCCACCCGCAATTTCTGAGCGCCGGTGAAAGCCCCGGCTTCGTGGCCGAACAGTTCGCTTTCAAACACGGATTCCGGCAGGCCGCCGCAATTGAGGGCAACAAAATGGGCGTCCCGGCGGCGGCTGCATTCGTGCAGGCAGCGGGCCACCAGTTCCTTGCCGGTACCCGTTTCCCCGTGGATCAGTACGTCGGCCTGGGTGTCGGCCAGGTCCCGGATCAGGCGGCGCAGGTTTTCCATGGCGGGAGAGCGGCCGATCAGCCGTTGCACGATGTGGCCCGGGCCTCCGTCTGCCAGTTGGCGGCGCAGGCTACGGACCTCCAGGGTCAGGGCCCGTTTTTCCAGGGCCCGGCGCGCCACTTCCACCAGCTGTTCGGCGGGGAAGGGCTTTTCCAGAAAATCGTAGGCCCCGTCCTTCATGGCCTGGACGGCCATGCCGATATCCCCGTGTCCGGTGATCAGCACCACGGGCAGGGTGGCATCCAGGGTGCGCAGTTCCCGCAGCAGGGTGAGGCCGTCCTTGCCCGGTAGCCGTACATCGCTGATCACCACTCCGGGGCTGTCAGCACTGAGGGCGCTGCGCAGGGCCTCGGCGGATTCAAAGGATTGGACGGGGATGCCTTCCAGGTCCAGGGCTTGTTCGCAACCCAGGCGCACGGCCGGGTCGTCTTCCACCAGCAGAACCTTCAAGGGGTTTTCAGCCATGCATATTCTCCTTGGCAGCGGGCAGGGTCACCGTGAATAAGGCGCCTCCTTCCGGCCGATTTTCTCCCGTGAGTTCGCCCCCGGATTCCCGGATGATGCCAGCCGAGATGGCCAGGCCCAGGCCTAAGCCCACGCCGGGTTCCTTGGTGGTGAGGAAGGGTTCGAACAGGCGCTCCAGCACCTGTACGGGCAGGCCGGGGCCATTGTCCATGACCTGTAGTCGAACCAGATTGTCTTCCTTACGGCCCTTGAGCAACAGTTCCCGCTGGTGGCCGTGGATGTCCTGTTCGCCCATGGCGTCCAGGGCGTTGCCGATCAGATTGACCAGGACCTGCTCCAGGCGGTTCTGGTCGCAGCGGGCCATCAGTTCCGTTTCCGGCAGGTCCAGGCGCACATCCACCCATTCCCGCCTGACCCGCTGACCGAGCAGGAACAGGGCGTTGGAGAAGGCCGTGGCCACGGAGGCCGCCTGTTGCTGGCCTGTGGACTTGCGGGCAAAGCGTTTCAGCTGGCCGGTGATATGGCCCATGCGTTCGGCCATCTGATCCATGGTTTGCAAATTGGATCGCACCGTATCCAGATGGCCCCGTTCCAGATACTTCATGGTGTTGCTGGACAGGGTGCGCAGGGCGGCCAGGGGTTGGTTGAGTTCGTGGGTGATGCCGGCGGAAAGCTGGCCGATGACCGCCAGTTTGCCCGCTTGCACCAGGCCCTGCTGGGCTTCCCGCAGGGTGGTTTCAGCCCGGGCCCGTTCGGCCACCTCGGCCTGAAGCTGGGCCACGGTGCTGGAGAGTTCTTCCGTGCGGCGGGCCACTTTTCGTTCCAGTTCATCATGGGCTTGTTGCAGGGCTTCTCGGGCGGCCAGTCGCTCTCTGATATGGCGCCGGCGTTCATGGCTGACCACCGTGAGCACCAGAGCCAGGGCGGCGGCGAGGGCAGCCAGGGCTCCGTGGGTGAAAGCCAGCTCGCCCACCTGGGCCGTGCTGGTGAAGACCAGCAGGTGCCAGCGGGAAGATTCCACGGGCCGACTCTGGAGCAGGAATACGCTGCCCAGTTTGTCGGGCTGAGCCAGCTCATGCTTGCGCTGGGCTGGCAGACGGATCCGCTGATAGCTGTCCGGTTCCGAATCCAGGGTGACCAGGCCCAGGGGGGGCAGCTCGCGACCGTTGTAGCGGCGGGTGCGCTCCATATCCAGGAGCCGTTCCGGGGCGAGTGAATGGGTGGTGGTAAAACGCCAGGCGGGTACCGAGGAGAGAATGACCACGTCGTCCTCATCGGTGACCAGTACCGGGGCCTCACTACCGTTCCAGGTTTGTTCCAGGGTTTCCAGCCCCACCTTGGCGGCCACCACCCCTTGAATGCCCTCGTCTCCGCCAATGCCATAGGACAGGTAATAGCCGGGCATGCCGCTGGTGGTGCCGATGCCATAGAAGCGTCCCTGTTTTCCTGCCAGGGCGTCCTGAACATAGGGGCGGTAGGAAAAGTCCTGGCCCACGAAGCTTTCCGGCTTGTCCCAGTTGCTGGCGGCCAGCACCTTGCCCTTTGCATTCATCACATAGAGGGTGGTGGTGCCGGCCCGTTCGTTCAATTGCTGCAGAAAACGATTGACCCGCTGTACCAGGGCTGAATCCTGGCCATCGGTGGCCAGCAGGCGCAGAACGTTCTGTTCCAGGCCCAGAAGGCTGGGGACGTAGCTGTATTTGGTGACCTCCCGCTCCATGCTGGCGGAGTAGAGGGCCAGGCGCTGCTCGCCCCGTTCCTTCAGGTCGTTCAGGCCGGAAAGCAGGCTCCAGCGATAGGCAAAGGCCCCCACGGCCAGGATGACCACGGCGCCGGCCAGCAACATGCCTACCCGCTTGAGCCTTCTGCCGGGTGCCTGACCAAAGGGCCAGCGCAGGGCCACCATGCCGATCAGGGCCAGGCCAATGAGCCAGGGGTCCAGGGTAAGGTCAAAAGGCGGGTCAAACATGGTGCGTGGGCGAGTGCGGTTGGGAAAGCGGATCGCCCATGGTACTCCGGCCGGAAAGGAAGGAAATCAGGGGTTTCCGGTGTCCGGGCTTGGTTCAGCGCACCAGTTCCAGAAAGTGATTGAGGATGTGGAAATGATCCTCGAAAAACTCTCCCTCCATGCTTGCCAGTTCCGCCACGGGTACCCAGCGGGCCTCAGCAGCGTCGTCGGCCCCCGTGACATCGGGCAGGCGGTCCGTATCCAGGGCGAACCAGTGGGCGTGGGTGATGATGCGGCCCCGCTGGCTACGGTCCGGGTGATCAAACACGGCCATGCCTTTGAGGGCGCCTTCCAGACTGGAGTCCAGAGTACCCAGTTCGGTTTCTTCCCGCAGTTCGCGGATGGCACCTTGCAGGACTCGTTCGCGGCCATCCAGGAAGCCACCGGGTACGGCCCATTGGCCTTGCCCGGGGCTACGTCCCCGGCGGATCAGAAGCACGTGTTGGGCGGTGGTGACCACTGCATCTACCGTAACGAAGGGGCCGGTGCCCCAGGTTTTACGGTAGGTCTCGATGGCAGCGTGCTCGGTGGCCATGGTGGCGTAAGCCGGCAGGCGAGACCAGCCCTTGAGGTAGTGGCTTACAGCCTCAGGGACCAGCCCAGTGAGCAGGGCCTGGGTGGCGGCGGGGTGCTCCCCCTCGAAATAGATCTGACGGACGGAGATGGCGTCTATCTCACTCTGGCGGCCTGCGTTCAGGAAGGACCAACGGGGAAAGCGGTGCAGGTAGTGGCTGGAAGCATCCTTGTGATAACCCACCAGGGCAATCCGGGATTGGCTTGATTCCAGATGCGCCTGGACAGCTTGTTCCACGGCGGC
>QKDJ01000290.1 GCA_003252145.1 Azovibrio restrictus | reverse complement strand
CGATGACGGCCAGGGGAAGTTCATCCTTCAGGGCGGTGAGGGTGCGGGTGAGCAGGGTGGTCTTGCCGGAACCGGGGCTGGAAACCAGGTTCAGGGCCAGGGTGGCGCTGGCGGCCAGTTGCTGCCGGTTTTGCGCCGCGTATTCGTTGTTCTTGGCCAGGATGTCCTGCTCGATCTGCACCATGCGGGACTGGCTCATGCCCGGAGCGTGGGACCGGGCGGGCCCGCTGCCGTAATGGAGGTCGCCTGCCTGTTCAGCAGGGTCGTGACCATGAGTATGATCGTCGTGGCTGTGACTATGCCAGGTACCGTCCTCGTGCTGGTGCCAGTGGGCATCATGGGCCCCATGGCTGTGGGCATGCTGGTGGCCGTGGTGGTGATGTTCGTGGGCGGTGCCATGGCCATGACCGTGTTCATGGTGGTGGTCGTGACCATGGCTGTGACGGGTGCCATCCTCATGCACATGTTCGTGCTGATGTTCCTGGTCGTGATTGACGGCCTGACCTTCGATCCGGGTTTCGCCGCTGGCGCAGCCACAGGTTGTACACATGCTTGTCCTCTTGAATCCGTCTAGTCGATTTCGATTTCCTTGACCCGCATTTCCGTGCCGGCCGTGGGTTGTACCTGATAACTGCCGCAACGGGGGCAGGCGCCGTAAAGCTCGTTCATGGGCACGGTCTCGCCGCAGGGCAGGCACCAGCCAGCCCCGTCCACGGACTGGATTTCCAGGGCGGCCCCTTCGGCCAGACTGTCCCGGGTGACCGCGTCGAAACAAAAGCGCAGGGCTTCCACTTCCACGCTGGACAGGGTGCCGATTTCCAGCACAACGGTCTTCACCTTGCGGGCATTTTCCCGCCGGGCGGTGTCTTCCACCAGTTGCAGGATGCCTTCGGCCAGGGACATTTCGTGCATTTCAGTCTTCCGTCCAGTCGATCTGGTAAGGGACACAGGGGTCCAGGGCCAGGATGGCCACCTCCAAGGCCTGGAGAGCCTGCCGGACATCTTTGTAGGCACAGTCTTCCAGTTGCCGGGCCAGAGGTTCCGGCGTGGCAAACAGCCGGTCCGTGGGCGCCCAGACCTCATATTGCTGGATCAGGCCTTGGGGGCCCAGATGCACTCCATGGACCAGAACGCCCCGTGCCGTGCTGGTAATCCCTACCCCGACACCTGATGCCCCGGCTTCCTGCAGGGGAAAAGGCTGATTTTGGCACCAGGCCTGCCAGGTCACCAGGATTTGTTGCAGGCGCTGGTAGAAGGCGATTCCCGGCCTTGAGGGCGTGGCAATGGCCGTCATGGTGGCCTGGATCTTTTCAAAGTCCGGGCCGCCTGCTCGCCAGGCTGTCAGCCATGTCTCAGCCGAGGGCGATGCTGGCGCTTCGACCTGTTCTGCTAGAGGGAGTGTTTCGCCCAGCTTTTCCAGGCAGCGGGCCGCCAGACTACTCGGGCGAATGGTCGGGATATGGGTTTTCAGGTCGAGCAGGCCCAGGGTGTGAATCAGCAACTGCTGGGTCAGAGCGCGGAATTGGGCTTCCGGCGCGTGGCGGCATTTGCGCCACACGGCAAAGGCTTCCCGGGGCACTTCGAGACCCAGGGCCTGGGGCCAGTCCAGGAGCAGGCGCCACAGGTGTTCATGCAAAGCTTCCAACCAGGGGCCTTGGTCTTTTCCTGTTGGGGGTTTCTGGTCCTGGGCAGCCGCCAGGGCAGCACTGGCTGCCCGGCCCTGGGCCTGATTGCAGAGGGTGTAGAGCAGGGGCAGGGTGGTGTGGACCTTGTCAGGCGTCATGCCCGTAAACAGACGGGCCACCGGAGGGCGCTCCAGTCTCACCTGCTCCAGGGCGATGCGTCCCTGACGCCAGGCGGCGCGGACGAAGAGTTGCCCGGTGGTCACCGGCCCAGCCCCAGAAAGGAGCGGCGAGAAGGCGGCGCCTCCGTTGGCGGCTCTTCGCCTCCACCTTCCAGTACCAGGGCGGCCAGTACCGCGTAGGCGGTCTGCCGGGCGGCTTCCTGGCTCTCGAACTCTGTCGGAGGCGAAAACAGGGAGCAGAGATGATAGGTGCCCAGGGCTTCTTCCTCGGCAATGGTGAAATCGTAGTCACCGGAAGGGAAGTGCCAGGTGTGCTTGTCCCCAGCCATTTTGTCGGGCCAGGCGGCACCGGGGGCGGGCAGCAGCATCAGGTTCATGGCCCAGGGACAGATCATGACCCCCAGCCAGTGGCCACTTCTTTCGTAACGGCGAAAGGCCACTGCTTCCACTTCCAGCATGGGGTTGGCCAGGGGAAATCCCGCCATGCGGGTGGTGGCGATATGCCGGAAGCTTTCGTTCAGGGCCTGGGTAGGATTGTTGTTCCAGAGGGGGGGCATTTTGGGGAACGAGCTCCTCAGTCCTGAGCGTCTGTCATCAACATGAACTTTTCCTGAGGTGCTTCACACTGGGGGCAAACCCAGTGGGCGGGCAGCGCGGCAAAGGGGGTGCCCGGGGCTATGCCCCCCAGGTCGTCTCCCGCTGCCGGGTCATAAACCCACCAGCAAATGCCGCACTCCAGTTTGTCCTGGGGATTCAGCCGCGCGGCATTGCCCCCGAAGGATCCCTCGAAGCCCTGACCAAAGCTCATGCAGTCTCCATCATGACCAGATATTCCCGCAGACGTTCCAGAGTATCTTCGTAATCTTCCACGGCGGCCAGAGCCACCTCGGGCATGTCGGTGATCTCAATGGTGTTGAGGATCAGGGCATCCATGGTGTTGAAGTACTGGACCCACCAGACGTTGTTGAGGCGGGTGCTGGTGATGCGGCAGTTGCCGTAGCCCCGGGAGAGGATGGACACCTCCCGGTGGCCCAGCCAGGTGTAGAGGGTGTCCAGATCCGCCTCGCTCACGGGGAGCAGGGTCAGATTGATCACATGGGCGGGCTGGCCGGCCTGGTAACGGGCGGCCTGTTGCCGCAATTCTTCCACCAGGGCGGGGGCGTTCATGGTGCCCTCGGGATAGCTGGGGGCGGCCAGTTCCCGACCGCTGGTGGCCAGCATGGCTTCGCCCAGCATGGGAGGCATGGCCCCGGCCTGGAGCCGATCTTCCACGATCTGGCCGGCTTCATCCAGGCGCAGCACCCGCCAGAGTCCGGCGAAGGCCGTTTCCTGCACCCGCCAGTGGCTGGGGGCCACCGTGTAGGCGCTCACTTCGCCGAAGCCCAGCAACTGGCCAATGATTTCCCGCTCCTGGGCGGCCAGGGGTAGCAGGTCTTCGGTAACGGACTGGGCACCGGAAAAGCCGGCAGCAGCCATCCGATCCAGCAGCAGATTGAGCCGATTGGCCACGGCGGCCAGCATGGCCGGGTCCGCCTCGTCGGGCAGGCGGGGGGCGCTGAAGGTTTCCATGCCCTGGGGCATGGGCAGGTAGGCGGGAGCCTCGTCGGTCTGGGTGCCCGGGCCCATGGCCACTACGGGGATAGGAAAGCCGTTGCTGAAGGGGTGATCGGAAGGAAAACTCATGTTCAGGCTCCGCTGACGACGGGAATGGAGATGGGTTTCGGTTGGACGGCGCCAGCCAGCAGACGGGTCACTTCGCTACGGTATTCGGCCCAGTCCTTGAGCCCGTTGAGGCTACCCAGGTACTGGCCATCCCGGAAGAACACCACGGCGGGTGCCCGGGGGGCACCCAGGCCGGGGCCCAGGCGGGTACTGGTATCCGGATCGGCCACCAGGCAGGCGGGACGAGGGCTGACGTCCTTCAGGGCTTCGGGCAGGATCACCAGGGCATCCAGCACTTCCGGATAAAACTGGGGATCGGCCGTGAGCAGCAGCAGGGCGCTGCCCTGGGCGGGCATGGCTCCGTCTTCCGGGCAGGGTTGAAAGCCATGGGTGTCCCGCAGACGGGTCAGGGCCGTGGCCAGACGTTCCAGGCCCGTGGGGCCGGCGGCCAGGGTGAATTCGGTGACGCTCATTCGGAGTCCTTGCGAAGAAAGTCGGGCAATTGGGGTTCCCGGTTGACCAGATCGGCGAAGAAGACGTCCAGTTGTCCGGGCTCGGCAGGCATGCCGGCTTGAAGACTGTCCAGAGCGTCCAGGGCGTCATTGATGGCGGCAGCCCGTTCCGGTTCCAGGGTTTCCCGGGCGGCATCGAGAAAGGTGAGCACCCAGGTGCCTTCGGGCTGATTGCCGATCAGGCGCATGTCGATCCAGGTCTCACCGGCCCGGCCCCGGCAGCGGGACTGGAAGGGGCCGGTTTCAACCACCTGCATGGGAATGCCGACACACATCTCAGGATTCCTCCGCCTGGTCACGGATATTGAGGAAGCGGGGGTCGCCGATACGCCAGGCGGCCATGGCGTCGGGGCGCTCGGCCTCGTAACAATCCATGGCCAGGGCTGCATCGCCCAGATAGGGGGCGGCGGCGCTGTCCGGCACCTCTCCCTCGGCCCGGGGCTGGGGTTCGGCCTGCCAGGTCTTGAGCCACTTGAAGGCCAGTTCCAGGGCGGCGGGGATACGGTCCTTGACCAGGGGGCGCAGGCTGCCGCCATAGTCTTCCAGTTCCACGGGCTGAACCCCGATGAGCACCAGTTCCCGGGGCAGCTGGCCGGTGAATTCGGCGGCGGCGATGACTTCCTGGAAGCCGGTCTGGTGCAGGCTCATTTTCTTGGCCCCCATGAAACGGGGTACCTGGTCTCCCACCACTTCCCGCAGGGTGCCGGGAGGGTCCCCGTAATCCACCGCGTCGAAGACCAGCAGGCAGTCGGCTTCCTGTACGTAAGGCAGCAGGTACAGGCCCTGGGTACCCCCATCCATCAGGGTCACCTGGGGCGGCACCTGCCAGCCCTGATGCAGGGCTTCCACGCAGCGCACGCCAAAACCTTCGTCGGCCCAAAGCAGGTTGCCGATGCCCAGAACGAGAATGCGGGGCGGGGTGGAAGAGGCGTTGGAAGCGGAATTGTTGGTGTCAGTCATGGGGCTCAACTGTAACGGAGTCCGTTACACAATCAAGAGCCATGCCAGCCAGGGCAGCCGGGGAATATGACAAGGAACCCACCCCAGGCCTGTACCAGGCCGGGAGTGGAAAAAAGGGAGGAATCAGCAGGTGGAAACTAGGTTTCCTGTCGGCGTCCGGGAGTGGTGCAGGGCTTATCGTTGGGGCGCCGGCAGAAAGCGCCCTACCCCTAAAGCGGTGAAGATGGCCAGACCCTGCAGCAGGGCGATTCCCACCAGGACGTTGTGTTCCTGACCCCCGTCCATGAAGGTGCCGAAGAGCAGGGGGGCCAGGGCCAGTCCCGTGTCCAGACCGGAATAGACAAAGCCGTAGATGCGGCCATAGGCATTTTCCCCAAAGCGTCCCACGGCTGCCCGGCGCACCAAAAGATCCCGGGAGGGGCCAGCCACGCCGGTCAGGAAACCGATGCCTCCCATGAGCAGGGGAATGGTCCAGGCTGGCGGCCAGCCCGTGGCCAGCAACAGGGCCAGCAGGGCAGCCAGACTCAGCATGGCGGCAATGATCCGGTCGTGATCCCCGTGCTTGGCCAGGAAGCCACCCAGGGTGATACCTCCTGCGCCGCCCAGTAGATAGGCAGACAGACTGCCTGCGGCCACCGGCAGGGTGAGACCGTACAGATGCTGGATGATGGGGGCGGCGAAATTCTGGATGGCGCCGAAGGCCATGGTGATGAGCAGGAAGAAGGCAAAGCACATCCACACGGGTAGGACGGTCAGAAAGGCCAGGGGATGCTCTCCCTTGGGGGCGGTCTTGCGTTCATGGCCCGGTGGGTCGGCCAGCAGGTGACGGAAATTGATGAGCAGGCCCAGGGCGATGGCGGCGAGACAGGCGGCTCCCAGGGCGGCCATGCGCCAGCCGGCGAGGGTGGCGATACCGGTCATGAACACGGGCGCCAGGGCCCAGCCCAGGTTGCCGGACAGGCCATGGACGGAAAAGGCATGGCCCAGCCTGGGTTGGGAGACGTGGCGGTTGAGTACCGTGAAATCGGCCGGGTGGAAAACGGCATTGCCCATACCCGCCAGGGCGCCTACCAGCAACAGGGTTTCAAAACCGGGGGCAACGGAGAGCAGCAGGGCGGCCAGCAGGAAACAGCTGATGCCGGCGGCCAGGACCCGCCCGGCCCCCCAGCGATCTACCAGAAAACCCGCGGCGGCCTGACCCAGGCCGGAGATGACGAAAAAGACGGTCATGGTGAGGCCGATGCGGGTGAAGCTCAGCTCGAATTCCTGCATCAGCCAGGGAAACAGGGGTGGTAGCAGCAGATGAAAGAAATGGGAAACCCCGTGTACGGCGCCCACCAGGGTGATGACGGCGCCGTCGCGGCGGGGTGGGCTATCCAGGGTCAGGGTGGTCATGGGCGCAAAGGGCGAGGGAACGGAGGACGGAATTTACGCTCAAAATGGCCATCTAAACGCAAAGTCAGCGAAAAATCAGCGGA
>QKDJ01000184.1 GCA_003252145.1 Azovibrio restrictus | reverse complement strand
GTCTGGCAGCAGCCGGAGTCAGCCTGTCCACCTACGCAGCCAGGCAGGAGGGCTAAGCGCCCTGCCCTGATCAGGCCGGCTTGGCGGAATCCTCTGACGGCTCTTCGGGCTCGGGCTCCGGCTCCTTGTGGGCCTCGATGGAGAGGGACATGCCGCCCCCGGAACTGGGCTCTCCCCGTTTGCTCTTCAACTTGATGGAGAGACGCAGCTCGTTGGTGGAGTCCGCATTGCGGATGGCCTCGTCGTAGCTGATGTGGCCGCCGTCGTAGAGATCGAACAGGGCCTGATCGAAGGTCTGCATACCCAGTTCCCGGCTCTTGTCCATGACCGGCTTGATGGCCGCGGACTGGCCCTTGGAGAGCAGCTCCGCCACGGTGGGAGTATTGAGCAGGATCTCGATGGCCGCCTTGCGCTTGCCGTCCAGGGAACGCACCAGACGCTGGGAAATCACTGCCTTTAGATTGGAGGCCAGGTCCATCATCACCTGAGGCTTGCGCTCGTCCGGGAAGAAATTCACCACCCGGTCCAGGGTCTGGTTGGCATTGTTGGCATGCAGGGTGCCCATGCACAGGTGGCCAGTCTCGGCGAAAGCCAGGGCGTGCTCCATGGTTTCCAGGTCGCGGATTTCACCGATCAGGATCACGTCCGGGGCCTGGCGCAGGGTGTTCTTCAGAGCGTTGTGCCAGGAATGGGTATCCACCCCCACTTCCCGGTGGGTAATCAGGCATTGCTTGGAGGTATGCACATACTCCACCGGATCTTCCACGGTGATGATGTGCCCGGGCAGGGAGCTGTTGCGGTGGTCGATCATGGCTGCCATGGTGGTGGACTTGCCGGAGCCCGTGCCGCCCACCACCAGGACCAGCCCCCGCTTGGCAGAAATCACGTCCTTTAAAACAGGGGGCAATCCCAGTTTTTCGAAGTTGGGAATTTCGCTGGTAATGGTGCGGATCACCATACCTACCGCCGACTGCTGGGTGAATACATTGACCCGGAAGCGGGCCACCCCAGGGAGGGAAATGGCAAAGTTGCACTCCAGCTCACGGGAGAATTCCTCCCGCTGGGCCGGGTTCATCAGCAACCAGGCCAATTTGCGGGACACATCCGCCGTGAGTTTCTGGGACGACAGGGCCTTCATGGTCCCATGCACCTTCATGGTGGGGGGGAAGTCCTTGGAAATGAACAGGTCCGAGCCCCCATGCTGCACCATGGCCTTCAGCAAGGCATTGATGTAATTACGTAACTCGTCGCCAATCAGTTCTTCATTCGTCATTGCAAGCACTCCGGTCGTGGGCGGATGATACCTGTTCCTCTCGAACGAAAACCATGTTTGTAGCGGGGGCAATCAGGCCTTGAGCAGTTCCTCCCGACCCCCCAGCCAGCGCTCCAGATGCAGGGCGGCCTTGTGAGGCGCTCGGCTCAGGAGCTCTTCTGCCAGATCGCGGGCTTGCTCCACCAACTCCACATCCAGCTCCAGATCCGCATAGCGCAGCATGGGCACCCCGCTCTGGCGACTACCGATGAATTCCCCCGGGCCCCTGAGTTGCAAATCCTGGCGGGCAATCTCGAAACCATCCGTGTGCTCAAAGATGGTCTTCAGCCGGGCCTTGGCCGTATCCGACAGGGGCTCCGCATAGAGCAGAATGCAGCTGCTTTCATGGACGCCCCGCCCCACCCGGCCTCGCAACTGGTGCAACTGGGACAGGCCAAAACGTTCCGCATGCTCGATGACCATAAGGCTGGCGTTAGGCACGTCCACCCCCACTTCGATCACCGTGGTGGCCACCAGCAAATCCACCTCACCGGCTGCGAAAGCCGCCATCACCGCCTGCTTCTCGGCGGCCTTGAGACGCCCATGTACCATGCCGATACGCAAACTCGGCAACTCCTCCTGCAGCCAGGTGTAAGTATCCAAAGCCGTCTGCAACTGCAGGCTTTCCGATTCCTCAATCAGGGGGCAGACCCAATAAACCTGCCGCCCTTCGGCCACCTTGCGGCGCACGTAATCCATCACCTGATCCCGGCGGTCGTCCCGGGCCAGACGGGTGCGGATAGGCGTGCGTCCCGGGGGCAGTTCGTCCAGCACGGACACATCCAGGTCCGCGTAATAACTCATGGCCAGGGTGCGCGGTATGGGCGTGGCCGACATCATCAACTGGTGGGGCGAGCCCCCCTTTTGACGCAGGGCCAGACGTTGCTGTACGCCAAAGCGGTGCTGTTCGTCGATGATAGCCAAACCCAGACGCTCGAAATCCACCCCCTCCTGAATCAAGGCATGGGTGCCCACCACCAGGCCCGCACTACGAGCGGCTTCGGTCTGGGCCTGACGGGCTTTGCCTTTGAGGCTGCCGGTGAGCCAGGCCACCTGAACACCCAGAGGCTCCAGCCAGGACTTGAGCTTCAGGTAATGCTGTTCCGCAAGAATTTCCGTGGGCGCCATGAACGCCGCCTGCCAACCCGATTCCATGGCCTGACAGGCAGCCAGGGCAGCTACCAGGGTCTTGCCTGCCCCCACATCCCCCTGGAGCAAGCGCTGCATGGGATAGGGCTGGCCCATGTCAGCACCGATTTCTGCCACCGCCCGCTCCTGGGCCCCGGTCAAAGCAAAAGACAACCCCGCCTTGAGGGCCTGGGCCAGACTACCGTTACCCGGCAGCAGGGGTGCGCCGATTTCCCGCCGGGCCCGGTAGGCTTGGCGCAGGGAAAGCTGCTGGGCTAAAAGCTCATCCAGCTTGACCCGCCGCCAGGCCGGATGATTGCGGCAGGACAGTGCCTCGGAAGCCAGACCTGCAGCCGGTGCATGGAGAGTATTCAGGGCCGACCAAAGCTCGGGTACGCCTAGGGTTGTCCGACGCTCCGTTTCCAGCACCTCTTCCAGAGGCGGGCCGGATAGTGACTTGCCGATCAGCCGGGCCAGAGCCGACTGGGCCAGCCCGGCGGTGGTGGGATAGATGGGGGTGAGCGTCTGCGGCAGAGGCGTGTCCGGCTGCACCAGTCGGAAGCGGGGGTGCACCATTTCCGCCCCGAAAAAGCCATTACGTACCTCACCAATGCAACGTACCCGGTTACCCGGGCTGAGGACATTCTGCTGACTGGGGTAAAAACTGAGCAGACGCAGGATCAAGGTGCCCGTACCGTCACTCAGATGGGCCACCAACTGACGTCGGGGGCGAAACTGGACTTCGGCGGAAAGCACCTCCCCCTCCACCTGGACGCTCCCCGACCAGGGGGCCTCGGCCACGGGGGTGATTCGGGTTTCGTCCTCGTAGCGCAGGGGCAAATGCAGCAGCAGATCTTCCCGCCGCCGCAGGCCCAGACGGGCCAGCTTGGCCTGCAGGCCGGCATTGCCAGGCTTCCCTGGCTTACCGGCCTTGGCCCCAGGCGCCTTGGGAGTGCTTACGCGCCCAGACACATTACCGCGTCGGCTTCCACCAGGGCGCCCTTGGGCAGTTCCTTGACGCCCACGGCAGCCCGGGCTGGATAGGGCTGGCTGAAATACTGGGCCATGGTTTCATTGACCTTGGCAAAGTTGCCCAGGTCCGTGAGGAAGACATTGAGCTTGACCACATCGGCCAGGGAACCGCCGGCAGCCTCAGCCACAGCCTTGAGGTTGTCGAAGACCCGCACGATCTGGGCGTCGATGCCGTCCACCAGGGTCATGGTGGACGGGTCCAGACCGATCTGACCGGAGAGATACACGGTATCGTTCACCTTGACGGCCTGGGAGTAGGTGCCAATGGCGGCCGGAGCTTTGTCCGTGGAAATGATCGTTTTAGCCATGATGAGGTCTCAATCCTGAAGCGTGAAAAATGAGGAATGGTAAATGAGCACAGCCGTAATCCAAAACCTGCAGAAAATGCTCGATGGCCCCCGGGATGGCGCCCTGTTGCGCTACGCCCTGGGCAACGAATGGCTGAAGGAGAACAACCCGGAGGAAGCGGCCAGCTGTTTCCGCGCTGCCGTGGAGAAGGACCCCCACTATTCCGCCGCCTGGAAGCTGCTGGGCAAGGCTCTGGTGGCCGCCCAGCGGGAACAGGAAGCCCTGGCCGCCTATCAGGAAGGCATACGGGTGGCCAACGAAAAAGGGGACATCCAGGCCGCCAAGGAAATGACGGTATTCGCCCGGCGTCTGGAGAAAAGCGCCTGAACAGCCCAGCCGATTAGCGGCTGATGGGGGGCAACACCACCCCGTCTATCCCCAGAGCCTTCATCTTGGCCTTGGCGGCTTCCGCTTCTGCCTTGTTCTTGAAGGGCCCCACCTGGACCCGGGTTTCCAGGGTCGAGGGGATACCGGCTGCCGTCAGACGGGCATGGAGTTCTTCGGCCCGCTGGGTACTGGTAAACACGCCAGCCTGCACCACAAACCCG
This sequence comes from Azovibrio restrictus, assembly GCA_003252145.1. Taxonomy (GTDB): domain Bacteria; phylum Pseudomonadota; class Gammaproteobacteria; order Burkholderiales; family Rhodocyclaceae; genus Azovibrio; species Azovibrio restrictus_A. The sequence goes on along the minus strand of QKDJ01000184.1, from coordinate 763 downwards.
GAGGTCAGGCGTGGTGTCAGAGGTGCCGGACGTGGAGCGGGCTGAGGTACCGGCGGGGCCGGAGCAAGCGCAGGAGCCACTGAAGGTTCGGCAGGAGGGGGTTCTACTACGGGCGCGCCAGTACCTTCGGGCTCGGCCTCCACCACCGGGGTCTTGGGCACGGCACCAGTACGTACGGGCGCCAACACCGGCTTGCTCACAGTTCGCGGCCCAGGCGCTGGGGCCGGCACAGGTGCCGGAGTTGCCGCCGGGGCAGGAGCCGATTGAACTGGGGGTTGGGCCGGTTCAGCAGCCACCTTGGGAGGTTCCGGAGGTTCGATTGGAGCCACGGGTTCTGCAGGAGGTGCAGGCGTTTCCACAGGAGCTTCAGGCTCAGCCGGAGTAACTGGCTGGATCATGGGTGGTTTGACAGGAGCGGGCACCGGCACTGGAGCAGTGAATTCAGGCGCCTCCACCTCTTCCGGCGTACTCAGGTAGTCGAAGAAAGCCAGCATGCCCAACAGGACAGCCACCATTCCGGCCGCAAAGGTCAGCCGTTTGACGATCCTGCCCCGCTGCTCCGCATCGACATCGGGTCCCTGTGCCTCTGCCTGATCCGTTTTCATGAGTGGTTCGCATCCTTGTTCTTGACCAGCGCCACCACCAGTTCGGCTTCGGCTCTGGCAATGCCACAACGTTCGGAAATGGTCAGGGCGTCATGCCCGAGAATTGCCATCTGCATGGCATCACTATACAAGGGAGAGGCGTTTTGTACCGTCCGGGC